>DASQLE010000328.1:0-5336 GCA_035630175.1 Beijerinckiaceae bacterium | reverse complement strand
GGGAAGACATTGTCGAGACGGGTATCGAGATCCGCTTCCATGGCGGAGCGATCGGGTTGCAGGTCCTCCGAGAACCACGGTTCGGACGGCTCCCCGTCCCCTCCGTCGGCGTCGCCGCCGTCCTCGCCTGCCGCCTCGAGGCCGGTCGCGCCGTCCCGCTCGGCATCCCCGTCGCCGTCAACTCGCTCCAGCAGAGGGTTGCGCTCGAGCTCCCCTTCCACATAGGCGGCAAGGTCGAGATGGGAGAGCTGGAGCAGCTTGATCGCCTGCAGCAGTTGCGGCGTCATGACCAGGGATTGCCCCTGGCGCATCTCCAGGCGTTGCATCAGCGCCATTAAACGTCCCAGCCTGCCCGCGACGGACCCGCCGCTCTTCGGCACGGTTTTTGCATAAAGTCCGTTACGATTTTCTATAGGCCATTGTGCGGCGCGTCTAGACCGCCGCCGGGAGGCCTCGATCCGATAAGTTGAGCAAGCTGTTTTCCGAAAAGTGGTTTCCACTTTTCGGCAGCATGCTCAGAGCCGGAAATCCTCGCCGAGATAGAGCCGCCGCACTTCCTCGTTGGCGACGATCTCCTCGGGCCGGCCTTCGGTCAGGACACGGCCCGAATGGATGATATAGGTGCGGTCGGTGAGGGCGAGGGTCTCGCGCACGTTGTGGTCGGTGATGAGCACGCCGATGCCGCGCCCCGTCAGATGCCGCACCAGGTTCTGGATGTCGCCGACGGCGATTGGATCGATTCCCGCGAACGGCTCGTCGAGCAGCATGAAGGACGGCGAGCCGGCAAGGGCTCTGGCGATCTCGCAGCGCCGCCGCTCGCCGCCCGAGAGGGCGATCGACGGCGATTTCCGCAGGCGCGTGATGTTGAACTCCTCGAGGAGCTCGTCGAGCTTGCGCTCGCGCTCGCGCCGGTTCGGCTCGACCACCTCCAGCACGCCGCGGATGTTGTCCTCGACGTTGAGGCCCCGGAAGATCGACGCCTCCTGCGGCAGATAGCCGATGCCGAGGCGGGCGCGGCGATACATCGGCATGTGCGTGATGTCGTTGCCGTCGAGGCTGATCGTGCCGCGATCGGCCGAGACGAGGCCGGTGATCATGTAGAAGATCGTCGTCTTGCCGGCGCCGTTGGGGCCGAGCAGCCCGACCGCTTCGCCGTTGCGCAGCTGCAGCGCGGCGTCGTGGACGACGGTGCGCGAGCGGTAGCTCTTCTGCAAACCCTTGACCGCCAGGATGCCGGGCCCGCCGAAGCTCGGCTCGGACGTGGCAACGGATCGGGCCGGCTTTGGCGGCTCGCCGCGCAGGCGGCGCCACAGGCCGGCGATGAGGCCCGGCGAAGCCGGGGCGGCTTCCTCGACGGTGCGGCGCTTCGAGCGCGCCTCGGCGGGGGCGCCGTGCCCGTGCCGGCGCCGGACGTCGTCGCGCCCGTCGGCCGAGCGCGAGAGGGCCTCGATCGGCGCGAGCCCGAGCTGTCGGCCGGGAGCGTTGGTGGCGGAGGTCACGGGAATCCGAGAGGTCAGGAGCGGATTTGATACTGGACCGGCACGGCCTGCAACACGACGCTAGATCACGATGCGGTTTGATCGAATCCGATCAAACCGCACGAACGTGATCGATTCCAGGGAATTGAGCATGATGTCCTCCGAAAACCGGCATCCACTTTTCGGCATCATGCTCAGTTGGTCTGGGGCGCACGCCCCTGCGGCTTGGCCGGCCCGGACGTGCCGCCGCTCCCGCCGATCTCCGGGTTGGAGCCGGGCACGAACAAGCCGCGGACCCGCCCGCCCGGATTGGTCTCGACATTGGCGATGCTGGTATTGAGATCGTAGACGATGCGCTCGCCGGTGGTGACGTTCGGCCCGTCGCTCAGGGCGACGTTGCCGGTGAGCAGGATGCGGTTGGCGGTGCGATCGAACACCGCGTTGTCGCCGGTCGCGGTCTGCGTTCGCGAGACGATGGTCACCGGCCCCTTGCAATCGATCCGCCGGATCGCCCCGTCTCCCTGCCCGGCAGCGGCAGGCGCCGGCTTGACGCCCTGCGCGCGCCTCTGCTCGTAGAGGATGGTCAATTCGGCGCAGCGCATCGTGCTCTCGCCCTGCACCGCGACGACGTTGCCCTTGTAGACGGCCCGCTGCTCCTTGTCGAAGACGTCGAGCCGATCGGCCTCGATCTTGATCGGCTCCTTGTTGTTGGCGCCGAGATCGCCGAGGCCCGAGGGGCGGGAAGGCGCTGATTGCGCTGCCGGCGGCTTCGCCGTCTGGCTTTCCGCGCCCGGAGAGGGGCGCGATTGCGCGCTCGCGCCGGCAAAGCCGCACAGCATCAGCGCGAACATCGTGGACAGCAGGCGCATCATGGCCGCAAGCTCGTCGGTTGTGGCTGCGATGCGACGGTCCGCGCCGGCAGGGAGGCGGGTGCTTCGGCCACGGAGCTGGTCATCGATGGATCGGCCTCGGGCTGGATAATCGTGCGCACGCGGCCGATAAAGCTGAGCATCTTGCCGTTGTCGGTGATCTCGAGGCTCTGCGCCTCGACGCTGCCGTTCGGCATCGTCACCGTGACCGGCTCCCGCGACACCACCGTGCCCGCCTTGAAATCGATCGCCGCCGAGTTCAGCCGCGCTTCGTGCCCGGCATCGGTGGTGACGCGCACGTCCTTGCGCAATTCGAGGTATTCCCGCGACGTATCGAAGACACCGGTCGCCGCCTCGAGGCGGGCGGCGGTGCCGTTGTCGTCGACCACGAGCCGCCCGCGCATCTCGTTGAGCTCGATCACGTTGGGCTTGCGCACGTCCTGGGTCGCCGAGATGGCTGTGACCTCGTAGGGGCGGGTGTCCTTGTGGAACCCGGTCATCTTCGGGCTCTCCATGGTCACCTTGGTGCCCGAGAAGCTGATCGGCCCGAGGGTCAGGCCGTCGGGCCGCGACGGCGCCGCCAGCGTGTAGGCGACGAGGATCGCGACGGCGGCGGCGATGCCGATCGGGATGGCGCGCTTGTAGAAGCGGACGCGGGCGGAATGGCGCCGGGCCTGGGCATAGGCGCGCGCCCGCGGATCGACGGCAATGGCCGCGCGCCCGCTCGCACCCCTCTGTGCCACTGTCCCCCCCACGCCAACCTTCCCCGGCCGAGTGTCCATACCGCTCCGCCTGAAGGAGGCGCGTGGCGAAGTTATGGCCGATTCAGGCGCCCAAATCACCAGGGGAAAGCGAACGGGGCGCTAACTATGGGCAAAGATATCGGTGTCCGGCCAGCCCTGCAGGTCGAGCTGGGCCCGAACCGGCAGAAAGCCGAAACAGGCAGCGGCAAGCTCCCCGCGCCCCTCTCGGGCCAGGCGGGCGTCGAGCTTTTCCTTGAGGGCATGGAGATGCAGCACGTCCGAAGCCGCATAGTCGAGCTGGTCGGGGCTGAGGGTGTCGGCGCCCCAATCGGATGATTGCTGCTGCTTGGACAGCTCGATCCCGAGAAGCTCGCGGACCAGGTCCTTCAAGCCGTGCCGGTCCGTATAGGTGCGGGTCAAGCGCGAGGCGATCTTGGTGCAGTAGACGGGGCGCGGCATGACGCCGAGCCGGTGGAACAGCACGGCGAGGTCGAACCGGGCGAAATGGAAGATCTTCAGGACGCCGGGGTCGTCGAGGAGCCGCGCCAGCACCGCAGGCCTCGCCCCACCGTTCGCGATCTGCACGACATCGGCCGTTCCGTCGCCGCGCGACAGCTGCACCACGCACAGCCGGTCCCGGTGCGGATTGAGCCCGAGCGTCTCCGTATCGACGGCGATCGACGCTCCGGGCGCGTAATCGGTGGGCAGATCGCCCTTATGGAAGCGGATCGTCATCGGGGTGCGGCGGCAATGGCGGCGGGCTGCCGCGGGGTCTAACACCGGCCCGGCCGGCTCACAAGGCGACAGGCTGAGCGGCACCGGGGCGCGCAAAAGAAAAGGCCCCGCTCGGCGGGGCCTTTCTCGCCTGACGCTCCCGCGTCAGTTGCAGACGGTCTCGACCCGCGTGAAGCGGCGGCCCCAATCGTCGACATAGCGGCGACGGACCTCGTAGCAATCGCCGCCGTAATAGGCGGGACGGCCGTAAGCCGGATACGCGTAGCCGGGAGCGATCGGCGCCGCATAAGCCGGGCGCGCCGCGCCGGCCGCGATGGCGCCGAGAGCGAGGCCGCCGACGACGCCGGCCGCGATCGCCGCGCCGCGGCGGCTGCGCGCCTCAGCCGGATCGGCGAACGACACCATCGAAGTGCCGAGCGTCACCGCGCACAGCCCCGCCATCAGAACCGTCTTCGTCTTGGATGTCTTCATCTGACACTCCCCTGTTGCATGAGGGCAAAAGTCCTCACGAAGGCCATTATGCTCATTGTCGCACAGGCTATTGAACCCGGCATGAACAGTAAAGCCTGCATTTTACTGGACTTATTAACCCTTTGCGACTTGGGAGAAGCCGGATCAGCCTGCGCTTGCCGCCGGCATCGTCGCTTAGCGAAGCACCACCCGAGCCGTCATGCCTGTTTCACTGTCATGAGCGAGCGCCTTCGAGAAAGACGCTGGCGCGGGCAGGCATGAAGCTGGGCCGCGACGTGCAAGGCCGGAATTCCCAGCCAAGATGGAACGCCTTGCCGGGTAAGGTTTTGTCCGTGCGACCACCCTGTCTCGGAGGAGGCTCTCGTGTTCCGTTGCGTCATGCGTAGCTCCGAGCTGGTTGCCCTGGCGGCGGCCGGCCTCGCCGTCGTGCTGATCGTCGCGCCCGTTTCGGCGCAACCGATGGACAATGCCGGGGCGAGGTTCGAGGAGCGGTTCGCGATGGGCGGCGTCGCCCCGACCTTCACGCGGCCCGAGATCGTCGCGCTTCTCTCGGGCTTGGACACATCGGCGCCCGGCGATGCAACGGCCGCATGGGTGCCGGCCGGCGAGGCCGATCGTCGAGAACCGGCGGAGCCTTTCGGGCCGTTGGCTATCGCCGAGCCGAAAGGGCCCGCCAAGATCCTGAAGGAGCTCGTCACGACGCCAATCACGGAGCTGCTCTTCTCGCGCGCCGAGGCGGGGTCGGACGCGCCGCCGCCGGAAGCGCGCGCGGCGCCGGCTCCGTCCGACACCGTAGCGGTCCCGGTTCGTGCCGCCGATCCGATCGCCGAAAGGCCGCCCGCCGACACGGTCGCCGCAGCGCCGGCGCGCTTGGCGACCGAGCCGGCACAGCCCGGATCGCCTGCCGAGCGGGCGCCGGAGCCGCGCGCGGCCGAGACGCTCGCCACCGCGCCGGCGGTGCAAGCTCCGCCGACGCCACGCGCGGCGGAAACCGAGCCATCGAGACCGAGCCCGAACGAGGCCGGCGGCCGCCGCATCGC
>DASQLE010000327.1:0-4265 GCA_035630175.1 Beijerinckiaceae bacterium | reverse complement strand
GCGGATGGGGACCGCAAAGTCAACGCGGCGGGACCGCCGTGCGTAACGCGGCATCAACCCCCAACGGGCTATCGGCGTCCAGCGAACCGCCGGGACCGGCGCGGTCAGGAGCGAGGCCGCCGCCGGGCACGCCCTCACGAGGCCGTGAGGGGCGGGTGCGCCGAAATCATGCAGGATGCGGTAAGGTGCTCGGGGGGAGCTGGAGGGGGAGGGGCGTGACAGCCGACAACGACCACGACCGCCGAACGGAGGCACGGGGGGCGCTCACGCGCTTTTTGCCGCTCGCCGTCCTGATCGCGGCCATGATCGCTGTCGTTGCCACGGGCGCGCACAAGGAACTCAAGCTCGAGAACCTGATCGCCCGCCGGGACGACCTGCGCGCCTTCGTTGCCACTCACGAGCTGCAGGCGCTCGGATTGTATGTGCTCGTCTATGTCGGCGTGGTCGCCCTGTCGGTGCCCGGGGCCGTGTTCGTGACCATCTTCGGCGGCTTCCTGTTCGGATGGTTCGTCGGCGGCCTGGCCGCCATCCTGTCGGCGATCGTCGGGTCGATCATCGTCTTCCTGATTGCCTCGACGGCGCTCGGCGACGTGCTCGTGCGGCGCGCCGGGCCGCGCCTGCGGCGTCTCGCCGACGGCTTCCGCGAGGACGCCTTCTCCTACCTCCTGTTTCTGCGCCTGGTGCCGCTGTTCCCGCTCTGGCTCGTCAATCTGGCGCCGGCCCTGTTCGGCGTGCCCCTGAAAACCTTCGCCCTCGCCACGGCCATCGGCATCGTGCCGGGCACCTTCGCCTTCGCCTTCACGGGGGCCGGTCTCGACAGCGTCATCGCCGCGCAGAAAGCCGCCAAGCTGGCTTGCATCGCCGCCGGCGGGACCGACTGCTACATGAAGATCGATTTCCAGGCGCTCGTGACGCCGAAGCTTCTCATCGCGCTCGCCCTGCTCGGGCTGGTGGCGCTGATCCCGATCCTCGTGCGCCGCTACGGGCGCCGCCTGAGGCCTCTCGACGCCGGCCAGCGCGGGCCTTAACGGATGGTGCAAGCGAAATTGTAACGGTCAGCGTCGGCGTGGGCGAGGTTCTGAAACCTGATCTGTGCGTGGTCGGAGCGGGGTCGGGGGGCTTGTCGGTCGCCGCCATCGCCGCCTCCTTCGGCGTGCCCGTAATCCTCGTCGAGAAGGGCCGGATGGGCGGCGAGTGCCTCAATGTCGGCTGCGTCCCCTCGAAGGCGCTGATCGCGGCCGCAGCGCGCGCCCACGCCGCCCGCTCGTCCGCCGCGTTCGGGATCGGGCCAAGCGAGGCCACGGTGGATTACGGCCGCGTGCGCGATCACGTCCGGGGCGTCATCGCAGCCATCGCGCCCAACGATTCCGCCGAGCGCTTCACGGCTCTCGGGGTTCAGGTGATCGCCGCGGAGGCGCGCTTCACCGACGCCGCGACGGTTGTCGCCGGCGGGCGGACGATCCAGGCGCGCCGGTTCGTGCTCGCCGTCGGTTCGCGTCCGGCGGTGCCGCCGATCGCCGGCCTCGACCGGGTGCCTTACCTGACCAACGAGACGGTCTTCGATCTCGACCGAAGGCCGCAGCGCCTGCTCGTCATCGGCGGCGGACCCGTCGGCGTCGAGCTCGCCCAGGCGCACCGCCGGCTCGGCGCCGACGTCGTCGTCATCGAGGCCGGCCGCCTCTTGCCGCGCGAGGACGCCGAGATGGCGGCCGTGGTCGAGCGCGCCCTCCTCAAGGAGGGCGTCGGGCTGCGCACCGGCGTCTCGGTCGCGCGCGTCGAAGGGGAGGGCGAAGCGCTCGCCGTGCACTTGGCGGGCGCCGACGGCGGCGAGGGGGAGCGCATCGAGGGCAGCCACATCCTGGTCGCGACCGGGCGGGTGCCGACGACCGACGGGCTCGGCCTCGAGGCGGCCGGCATCGCCTTCGACAAGAGCGGCATCATCGTCGACAAGGGCCTGCGCACGACGAACCGGCGCGTCTACGCCATCGGCGATTGCGCCGGCGGCGAGGCGGGGCCGTATCGGTTCACCCACGCGGCCAACAACCATGCCGGGCTCGTCATCCGCAGCGCCTTGTTCCGCCTGCCCGCCCGGGTCGATCCCGCCGCCATCCCGCGCGTCGTCTACACCGATCCGGAGCTGGCCGCGATCGGGCTGTCGGAGGAGGAGGCGCGTGCCCGGCATCGACACATCCGCATCCTGCGCTGGCCGCTCGCCGAGAACGATCGGGCCCAGGCGGAGCGCGCCACCGACGGCCATGTCAAGGCGATCGTGACCGGCCGCGGCACAATCCTCGGCTGCGCCATCGCGGCGCCACATGCGGGTGAGTTGATCGTGCCCTGGGCCTTGGCGCTGGGCAAAGGCCTGAAGGTGCAGGACCTTGCCGGGCTCGTGTTCCCTTATCCGACCTTGTCCGAGATGACGAAGCGCGCCGCCGTCGAGTTCATCCGCCCCGGCGCGCAGAACCCTTGGGTGCGCCGGCTGATCGGCGCCGTGCGCCGGCTCGGCTGACCGTGGACGCGCAGAACCCACACTCTTCGCTGGCGCCGCGCGGACGCTTCCTGTCCGCCTTCGGCCTTTCGTCGCGCCTTCTCATCCTGACGATCCTGTTCGTCATGATCGCCGAGGTGATGATCTACGTGCCGTCGGTCGCCAATTTCCGCCGCAACTGGCTGAACGACCGGCTTGCCGCCGCCCAGATCGCCGCGCTCGTTCTCGATGCGGCGCCGGACGATACGGTGTCGGAGGAGCTCGAAGCGCGGCTCCTGGCCGGCGTCGGCGCCAAGGCCATCGCCGTGCGCGGCGGCGGCACGCGCCGCATTCTCGCCCGCGAGAACGTGCCCGAAGTCGAGCGGGTCATCGACCTGCGCACGGCCTCCTGGTGGGACCTGATCCGCAACGCCTTCGCCACGCTGCTCGCGCCCGTCGAGGGGCCCATCCAGGTGATCGGCGATGCCATGGGGGCCGATTTCGTCGAGCTCGTCATCGACGAGCGCCCGCTGCGCGACGCCATGCTCGAGTTCTCGCGCAACATCCTCGTCCTGTCGCTGCTCATCTCGGGCATCACCGCCGGGCTCGTTTACCTGGCGCTGCATTGGCTGATCGTGCGGCCCGTGCGGCGGCTGTCCGGCAACATCGCCGCCTTCGCGGCCCACCCCGAGGACGCCTCGCGCGTCATCACGCCGTCCGAGCGCGACGACGAGATCGGCATCGCCGAGCAGGCGCTGGCGCGCATGGAGGGGGTGCTCGCCGACGAATTGCGCCAGAAGCGCCGTCTTGCCGATCTCGGCCTCGCGGTGAGCAAGGTCAATCACGAGCTCCGCAACATGCTGACCACCGCGCAATTGCTCGGCGACCGCCTGCAGGAAGTCGACGATCCGGCTGTGCAGCGGGTCGGGCCGCGCCTCGTGCGCACGCTCGGCCGGGCGATCGACTTCTGCGAGGCGACCCTCGCCTATGGCCGAGCCCGCGAGCGCCTGCCCCAGCGCCGCCTCGTCCCGCTCGCGCCGATCGTCGACGAGCTCGCCGACCTGACCGGCCTCGCGCCGGGCGCCGGCATCGCCTTCGAGACGAGCGTGCCGGAGGCTCTTCACATCGACGCCGATCCCGAGCAGCTGCCGCGCATCCTCGCCAATCTCGTGCGCAATGCCGTGCAGGCGCTCAGCCAGGCCGGCACGGCGGGCGAGGCGGCTCGCATCACCGTGCGGGCGATGCGCGAGGGGGAAGCGGTGATCATCCATGTCGGCGACAACGGCCCCGGCGTCCCCGAGCGCTCGCGCGCCAACCTGTTTGCCGCCTTCCAGGGCTCGGCGCGCTCGGGCGGCACCGGCCTTGGCCTGCCGGTGGCGGCCGAGCTCATCGGCCTGCACGGCGGCACCATCGAGCTCACGGACACCGCGGTCGGCGCGTGCTTCAGGATCGTGCTTCCGGACCGCGCCTGACGCGCGCGTTGCCTACGCGCTCAGCCGCCGGCGACGCGCCCCTCGCGTCCGCGCCGGCCCGGCCGGCAGGGTTGCAAACCGCGGAGGGAGCCTTTAGATCACCCGCTCCGAGGCAGGCCGACCCTGCGTCGCGCGGCGCCCGTAGCTCAGCTGGATAGAGCACCAGACTACGAATCTGGGGGTCAGAGGTTCGAATCCTTTCGGGCGCGCCATCCAGATCAAAGACTTAGCCCAAGACTCTTGGTGCCATGCTTCCCAGAAATGCTAATTGGGAAGCGCATGGGAAGCAGCGCTAATTCACCGCGGTCCGCGGCCCCCACTTCGCT
>DASQLE010000326.1:0-2285 GCA_035630175.1 Beijerinckiaceae bacterium | reverse complement strand
GAGGACATGCTGCACGGGCACTATCATCCCGTGACCCAGTGCAAGATGGTGGGCGCGCTCGACGCGAAGGGCGAGCTGACCGGGCTGCACATGCGCATCTCGGGACAGTCGATCCTCGCCACCGTGCGGCCGGACGGGCTCCAGAACGGCCGCGACCCGGCGACGTTCCAGGGGCTCAACCCCGGCGGGGCGGAGGGCGCCTTCGGCTACACGGTCCCGAACCTCCTGATCGACCACGCCATGCGCAATCCGCCGGTGCCGCCGGGATTTTGGCGCGGCGTCAACAACAACCAGAACGCCATCTACGTCGAGTGCTTCATGGACGAGCTGGCGCAGGCGGCCGGGCAGGATCCGCTCGCCTTCCGACGCAAGCTGATGGCGAAGCACCCGAAGCACCTCGCGGTGCTGAACGCCGTCGCCGAGGCGATCGGCTGGGACAAGCCGGCTCCGGCCGGCGTGCATCGTGGGCTCGCGCAGCAGATGGGTTTCGGCAGCTACGTCGCGGCCGCCGCCGAGGTTTCGATCGACAATGCCGGCAAGCTCAAGATCCACCGCATCGTCGGCGGCACCGATTGCGGCTACGCGGTCAATCCGGAGCAGATCGCGCGGCAGATCGAAGGCTCCTTCGTCTACGGCCTGACGGCCGCGCTCTACGGCGAGATCACCGTGCAGGGCGGGCGCGTCGAGCAGGAGAACTTCGACACCTACGAGATGATGCGCATCAACGAGATGCCGAAGGTCGACAGCATCGTGCTGACCTCCGGCGGCTTCTGGGGAGGCGTCGGCGAGCCGACCATCTTCGTGGCGGCTCCGGCGGTGCTCAACGCGCTGTTCGCGGCGACGGGCAAGCGCATCCGCTCGCTGCCGCTGAAGGATCAAGATCTGCGCAGAGCGTAACGGAGTCGCGGCGGCTCCGGCCGCCGCCTTTTTGCAGGAACGGCGATGAACGTGAAGGGCGCTCTCTTCGCCCTGATGTGCTTGGGTGTCGGACCGGCAGCCGGCCAGTCCGTGCCCCCGCCCGGCGCCGCCGCTTGCTCCGGCTGCCATGCGCGCGCCGGCGGCGCCGGCGCGGCCGCCTTGCCGGTGTACGGGCGCGAGCCGGCCGAGATCGTCGCGGTCATGCAGGCGTTCCGCGCCGGCGAACGGCCCGCCACCGTCATGGACCGCATCGCCAAGGGTTTTTCGGACGACGAGATCCGCGCCATGGCCGCCTGGCTCGGTGGGCAGCGGTGATGAAGCGCCCGGGTGACCAGACAACCATGAGCCCGTTGGCCCCGAGCCGCCGGACCGTCGTCAAAGCCCTCGCTTTCGCCGCCGCCTCCTCGCTCGCGCGGCCGGCGCTCGCGCAAGCCGCGCCTCGCGTCGTCGTGATCGGCGGAGGCTTCGGCGGGGCGAGCTGCGCCCGCGAGCTGCGGCGTGCGGGCTTGGCGGTCACGCTCGTCGAGGCGAGCCCGACTTTTACCGCCTGCCCCCTGAGCAACGCCGTGATCGCCGGCCTGCGCGACCTCAAGGCGCAAGAGTTCGGCTACGACGGCTTGCGGAAGGAGGGACTCGCCGTCGTCCACCAGGACGCGACGGCGGTCGATCCGCAAGGACGCCGGGTGACGCTCGGCGACGGCGTCACCCTCGATTACGACCGGCTCGTCCTGGCGCCGGGCATCGACCTCAGCTTCGGCGCGCTGCCCGGCTACACGGAGAGCGCAGTCGAAGCCATGCCGCATGCCTGGAAGGCGGGCGAGCAGACAGCGCTGCTGCGGCGTCAGCTCGAAGCCATGCCCGACGGCGGCACGGTCGTCATCTCGGCGCCGGCCAATCCGTTCCGCTGCCCGCCAGGGCCTTACGAGCGGGCAAGCCTCATCGCCCATTACCTCAAGACGAGAAAGCCGCGCTCGAAGCTCATCGTCCTCGACGCCAAGGACATGTTCTCCAAGCAGCGGCTATTCCAGGCGGCCTGGAGCGAGCTTTATCCGGGCCTGATCGAGTGGGTCGGCCTGTCGTCCGGCGGCAAGGTGACGGCGGTCGATCCGGCGACCCGGACCTTCGTCACCGAGTTCGGAGAGCACAAGGCCGACGTCGCCAACGTCATCCCGCCGCAGCGCGCCGGGCGCATCGCCGCGGCTGCGGGCGTTGCCGACCGCACCGGCTGGTGCCCGGTCGATCCGGTCACCTTCGAGTCCCGGCTGGTGTCCAATATCCACGTCATCGGCGACGCCGCCATCATGGGCGGCATGCCGAAATCTGCGTTCTCGGCCAACGCGCAGGCCAAGGTCTGCGCGGCCGCCGTC
>DASQLE010000325.1:0-6201 GCA_035630175.1 Beijerinckiaceae bacterium | reverse complement strand
GCGGGAGGCGTACCAGGGAATCATCCCCACGCTCGCCCTCGAGCGGATGATCTCGCGCCGCGGCCCGCGCTGGTGGCTGTCGACGATCGGGCGCGGCCGTCCGCTCGTGGTGCTCGACGTCGCGGAAGCGGTCGCCGGCTACGTGTCCTACGGCCGCTGCCGTGATCGCTCCCTGCCTGCCGACGGCGAGATCGACGAGCTTTACCTGGCCCCGGAATATCAGGGGATCGGATTCGGCCGGCGCCTGTTCAAGGCGGTCTGCAACGATCTCGCCGACCGCAGCCTGAAGCGCGTCGTCGTGTGGTCGCTGGTCGACAACGAGCGCGCCTGCGCCTTCTACCAGCATATGGGCGGCCGGCGCATCAAGGAGACGAGCGAGCGGATCGGCGGCGCCGCGCTGGGCAAGGTCGCCTTCCTGTTCGGCTGATCCGACGCGCGCATGGCGAGCCTGCGCTCGTCGATGGGGGTTGCCCGCCTTCGATCTCGATGCGCAAGGCGCCTTGCGCCGCGCGGCGGCCAAGGATCCCTTACCAGCTCGCGAGCACGCCGCCGCTGAACGTCTCGTTGATGAAGGCCTTCACCTCCGGCGAGCGGTAGGCCTCGACGAGAGACTTGACCCAGGGCTTATCCTGGTCCTGCTCGCGCACGGCAATGAGGTTCACGTAGGGTCCCTTCGGGTCCTCCCGCAGGATGGCGTCCTGGGGCTTGAGCCCGGCCGGCGTGGCGTAGTTCGTGTTCACCGCCGCGGCGTCCACGTCGTCGAGGGAGCGCGGGGTCTGCGCCGCGTCGATCTCGATGAACCTGAGCCGCTTCGGGTTCTCGACGACATCGGCGACCGTGGGCTTGAAGCCGACATTGGCCTTGAGCTTGATCACGCCCTTGTCCTGCAGGAGCAGGAGCGAGCGGCCCCCGTTC
Source organism: Beijerinckiaceae bacterium (assembly GCA_035630175.1). Classification (GTDB taxonomy): domain Bacteria; phylum Pseudomonadota; class Alphaproteobacteria; order Rhizobiales; family Beijerinckiaceae; genus JAJKJG01. The sequence goes on along the minus strand of DASQLE010000325.1, from coordinate 5,286 downwards.
GTCGGGTCGTTCTGGATGGCGATTGTTCCCCCGTTCGGCACCGCATCCCAGCTCTTGTGCTTCTTCGAGTAGATGCCGAGCGGGAAGTTCACCGTGAGCGCCGCGCTCGCCAGCTTGTAGCCGCGATCGGCTTTCTGGTTGTCGAGGTAGGGCTGGTTCTGAAACGAATTCGCCTCGATCTCGCCGGCCGCCAGCGCGGCGTTCGGTACGACGTAGTCGGAGAATTCGATGATCTTGAGGTCGAGGCCCTTCGCGGCGGCGATCGGCTTCACCGCCTCCAGGATCTGAGCGTGCGGGCCGGGTGTCGCACCGATGCGCACGGTCTGCGTGCCTTGCGAGAGCGTCGGCGTGGCGGCGCTCGCGGCGAGGACGAGACCAAGGACGAGACCAAGGACTTGGCAGAGAACGTCGCGACGAAGGAGCATGAGCTTCACCTTTCTTGCAGAACCGATCCGTCACGACCGGCTGATGACGCGCCGGTTGAGGCGTCGGGAGAGGCGGTCGCCGAGGCTCTGAACCGCCTGGACCAGCACGATGAGCACGACGACGACCGCGGCCATGACGTCGGGCATGAAGCGCTGATATCCGTAGCGAATGCCGAGGTCGCCGAGGCCCCCGCCACCGACGGCCCCGACCATCGCGGAGAAGCCGAGGAGCGAGACCACGGCGAGCGTGAGCCCGAGCACGATCGCGGGGAGGGCCTCGGGGACCAGCACCTTCAACACGATCTGAAGCGGGCTCGCTCCGAAGGCGCGGGCGGCTTCGACGAGGCCGGGATCGACCTCCCGGATCGCGCCCTCGACGAGGCGCGCGATGAAGGGCGTTGCAGCGACGGTGAGCGGAACGATCGCCGCGGTCGTGCCGATCGAGGTCCCCGCGATCAGGCGCGTGAAAGGGATGATCGCGACGACGAGGATGATGAAGGGCGTCGAGCGGGTGGCGTTGACGATCGCGCCGAGCGCTCCGTTGGCCCACGGTGAGGCGAGTAGCTCGCCGCGTCCGCTCGTCGCCAGGAAAATGCCGAGCGGCAGGCCGAAGAGCGTTCCGAGCGCGGCCGCGACCGCAACCATCAGCAGCGTGTCCCCCGTCGCCTGGACGATGAGGCGGATGATCTCAGGCGACATGGCCGAGCACCTCCGTGTCGAGGCCGCGCTGATGCAGGAAGGCGAGCGTGCTCGCGAGCGCCTCTTCGCCGCCTGGCACTCCGACGACGAGGGTGGCGAACGGGCGCCCTGCGATCTCGTCGACCGTGCCGGCGAGGATGTTGGCGTCGACGCCCTTTTCGCGGGCGAGCTGGGCGATCACGGGATCGGTCGCGTGCGGACCGCGAAAGACAATGCGCACCACCGCCCGACCGCCGTCAACCGGCTCAGGATGGAGGCGGTCCGCGACGTATGAGGGCAGCGCGCGGCCGCTTTCCTCGGCAAGGAAGGAGCGGGTCACCTCCGCCTGAGGTCGGGTAAAAACGTCGAAGACGTCGCCCTGCTCGACGATCCGGCCCCGGTCGATGACGGCGACTTCCCCGGCGATCGCCCGCACCACCGACATTTCGTGGGTGATGAGCACGACCGTGAGATTGAACTCGCGATTGATGCGTCTGAGGAGGCTCAAAATCGAGCGGGTCGTCTCGGGGTCGAGCGCAGAGGTGGCCTCGTCGGAGAGGAGCACTTTCGGCTTCGTCGTGAGGGCGCGGGCGATGCCGACCCGCTGCTTCTGACCGCCCGAGAGCTCGGCCGGATAGCGGTCGCGCTTGTCCGAGAGGCCGACGAGGGCGAGCATCTCGTCGACGCGGGCGCGGATCGCGGCGCGGTCGTAGCCCGCGACCTCGAGCGGCAGCGCCACGTTCTGCGCCGCTGTGCGCGACGAGAGCAGGTTGAAATGCTGGAAGATCATTCCGGTCGAACGGCGAGCGTGGCGAAGAGCGCGTTCGGGCAGGCTCGACACCTCGGCCCCGTCGACGACCACGCGGCCGGCGCTTGGCTTCTCAAGGCCGTTCACGAGCCGGATCAGGGTGGATTTGCCCGCGCCCGAGCGGCCGATGATGCCGAGCACGGAGCCAGGCGCCACGGCGAGGTCGATGCCGTCGAGCGCCGTCACTGTTGGCGCGCCCTTACCCCGGCCTGCGAAGATCTTTGAGATGCCCTCCAGCCGCACGAGCGGTTGTTCCGGCACGAGGCGCTGCGCGCCGCCGGTGAGAGGATCTGGGAGAGTGATCGACACGAAAGGGCTTCGATGGCTAGGAAAGGAGGCCGACGCGGCGTCCGACGAGCAGGGTGGCCGTCACGCCCGCCAGCATGGCGGCGCCGAACACCCAGCCGGAGACGGCCCCGGCCATGATGCCGGACAGAAACGTCCCAATGCTGCAGCCGAGGCCGATCATGGCGCCGAAGCCGAGGAGCACGCCGCCGACGAGGCCGCGCACGGCCTGCCCCGGGTCCGGCCAGGCCGGCTTGAACTGGCCGGCGGCCAGCGCCGCCGCAAAGGCCGCCAGCACCAGCCCGCCGATGAACAGACCGTTGGGGGTGAGGACCGCGTCGCGGATGATGGTAGCGCAGCCGCGGAAGGCGTCGAGGCCTTCGAGACGTTCCGGCAGGACGTCGAGCGCCGCCAGTCCCTGACGGGTGCGGGAGCCGATCTCGGCGGTCACGCCGAGCGGAGCGATGCGAAAGTACGCGACCGTGGCGATGGCGCCGACGGCGAGGCCGCCGATCCAGGCGGGCCAGCGCTCGACGAAGACGGCCCGGAGCGGGTCCGGACGGGCGGACGCGGCCCGAGCCGGTTCTGCGGCCAGGAAACGGAAGAGTGGCCACGCCAGGAGCGCCAGCATTGCGAGCCCGAGGGCCAGGGCACCGGCATAGCCGAGCGTCCGCGGCAGCCACAACACGGGCGCCTGCGAGATGCTGGCGAGGTAGAGCGGGTTCCAAGCGAGGAAGCCCAGGCCGAAGCCGGCGGCCGTGCCGACGAGCGCGAAGGGCGCGGTCGGCGAGCCTTCGCCCAGGCGATAGAGATGGGCGCTGATGCAGGAGCCCGAGATCGCCATGCCGGCCCCGAACGTGAGCCCGGCGAGGACGAGCAAGAGCCCGACCGGGCCGATATGGGCCTGCGGCGGCAGCCGGACGCCCGAGGGATCAGGCAGGAAGGCGCCGAAGACCGCGCTGTAGCCGGCGACGCCGACCGCGAGAGCCGCGAGGACGCCGAGCGCACCGCGCGGATCGCGGCGATCGATGAGGTCGCGCCAGATGCAGAAGAAGCAGAAACGCGAGCGCTGCAGGACGAAGCCGAACAGGCTGCCGAGCACCAGCGAAAGGGCAAGGGTGCCGCCCTGCGGCTCCTGGGCGACCGCCCGAGCCGCCGCCACGAGGCCCGCGCCGATCGCCAACGCCAAGGCAGGCCCCAGGAGGCGTTCCGGCAGGGTCCCGGCGGGCCGGGCGGCGCCCTCGCTCCAGAGGTCGAGGGCGCCGGTCTTTTCGATCGCAGGTCGGCTCACGGCCGGGGCTCGCAGGTCCTTACTTGCCGCCCCAGACGGTGCCGGCGAGGTTCACGATCGGCACGCCGACCGTGTTGCCGTACTCGGTCCAGGAGCCGTCATAGTTCTTGGCGTCATAGCCGAGGACGCGCGCGAGCACGAACCAGGTGTGGCTGGAGCGCTCGCCGATGCGGCAGGTGGTGATGATCGGCTTCGAGCCGTCGACGCCGGCCTCGGCATAGAGCTTCTTCAGCTCGTCCTTCGCCTTGAGGGTGCCGTCCGCGTTGACGGCGCGCGCCCAGGGCACGTTCACCGAGCCGGGGATGTGGCCGGCGCGGATGGCGAGCTCCTGGATGCCCTGCGGGGCGATGATCTTGCCCGAGAACTCGTCGGGCGAGCGGATGTCGAGGATCTTGGCGTCGCGCTCGCCTTTGGCCACCGCGAGCACCTCGGGCAGGCGGGCGCGCAGGTTTGGCGCCGTCTGACCCACGGAAAAGCGCGAGGGCGCCACGTCCGTGACGCGGACGTCGAAGGGCCGCTTCTCGGCCTCACACTTCTTGCGGCCGCCGTCGAGCAGCTTGACGTTGTCGACGAGGCCGTATTGGGCGAAGACCCAGGCGCCCCAGGCGGCGAACCAGTTGTTGTTGTCGCCGTAGAGGACGACGGTCGTGTCCTTGTCGACGCCGAGGCGGCGGGCCAGCGCCTGGAATTTCTCAGGGCTGGCGATATCGCGCGTGACCGTCGACGAGATCGGTGTGCCACGCGATGTTCTGGGCGTTCGGCACGTGGCCGCGCTCGAACACGCCCGGCTCGACCGAGACCTCGACGACGCGGACCTTGGGATTGTCGAGGTTCTTCTCGAGCCACTCGGTTGTCACAAGCGGGCCCGTCTCGGCTCGAGCCGGCGTGCCTGCAAGGCCGACCGAGGCCGCCAGGACGAACAGCAGCGATCTCGCACTCATTGTAGTGATCTCCCTTGCCTGGTTTGCGCCCGAGCGAGGGTGGAAACCCTTGGCTCGGCATATCTCAGAGCATCCGCATACGCGTCGTGAAATCAAGAGGAATGTTCTTTTAATCGAACGGACTGTCAGGGATGATCCTTCTTCGATCAGGCCTGTTTATAGAACCCGGCATGCCTGCAGTGAAGATTTCGCCGCTAAATGGAGAAGAAGATTGCCCAGACGGTCTCAGCCGTAAGGCCCGATGACCTCCATCGGGTCGTTCTTCAAAACGAACACCCGCGACAATCTAGGCGGCGCGCCTTGTCTTGGCGAACCTCCTTCGACCAAGGTGAGGGCAGCCGTTCCGCAGCTTCAACGAGACGTTCCATACCGTGCGGGATAGCCGCCAGCGAATGAAGCTTTCGGGCTCTTTGGTTGCCGCATCTTTTCATCCGCGAACCCGTGTGACACTCCGCGGAATGACGCTTACACAGGATCGACGATTCTGACCGACCCTTGCTGGAGAACCGTATGCGTATCGATGCCGTGCCGATCGGCCCCAATCCGCCCGTCGACGTCAACGTCATCGTCGAGGTGCCGATCGGCGGCGAGCCCATCAAATACGAGATGGACAAGGCGGCCGGCACGCTCGTGGTCGACCGCTTCCTCTACACCGCCATGCGCTATCCCGGGAATTACGGTTTCATCCCGCACACCCTGTCGGGCGACGGCGACCCGTGCGACGTGCTCATCGCCAACACGCGCGCGGTGTTTCCGGGCGCGGTCATGAGCGTCCGCCCGGTCGGCGTGCTCATCATGGAGGACAATGCCGGCGAGGACGAGAAGATCATCGCCGTGCCCTCGCGGCATCTCACGCAG
>DASQLE010000324.1:0-6567 GCA_035630175.1 Beijerinckiaceae bacterium | reverse complement strand
CGCCGCTTTGCCCGCGATCCGCTGAGGGAGCGGACGGTGCTGAGCTCATGGGACGCGGTCCTCGAATACTGCCGCGCCGCCATGGCCTTCGAGAGCAGGGAGCAGTTCCGCATTCTCTTTCTCGACAAGAAGAACGGCCTCATCGCCGAAGAGGTACAGCAATCGGGCACGGTCGATCACACCCCGGTCTATCCGCGCGAGGTAGTGAAGCGCGCCCTGGAACTCTCCGCCAGCGCCGTGATCCTCGTCCACAACCACCCCTCGGGCGACCCGACCCCGTCCGCCGCCGACGTTGCCATGACGCGCGAGATCATCGACGTGGCGAAGCCGCTTGGCATCGCGGTGCACGACCACATCATCGTCGGCCGCGACGGCCACGCCAGCCTCAAGGGCCTGCGGTTGATCTGAGGCGTGTCATCCCCGGTCGGAGCGGCGCAGCCGCGGAACTCGATTGACGCGCCTGTCCCGTCGAAGACGCGTCGCCTGCAATCAACGGCGCGCGCTCTCCTTGGCGGATCTCCAATCCGCGCGACGAGCCAAGAGGACAAGACGACCATGCGCTTGAGCGAAGCACTCGACAGGCTCGAAGCACTCGGCACCGACAAGCTTCGTGCGCAAAACGCCAAGCGCGGCGTTACCGGTAGCCAATATGGCGTCAAGCTGGGCGACATCCGCACGGTCGCCAAGGAAATCAAAACCAACCACCGCCTCGCGCAGGAGCTTTGGGACAGCAGCCATTTCGAGGCGCGGCTGCTGGCGACCCTGGTGATGAAGCCCAAGCAACTGTCCGCCACGGAGTTGGACCGGATGGTTCGCGCCAACACTCTGGCGCAGGTGGCGGACTGGCTCGGCAGCTATGTCGTCAAGGTGCATCCCGATAAGGAAAAACTCCGGCAGCGATGGATGGAGTCGGACCATCCCATGGCGGCCCGCGCCGGCTGGAGCCTGACCGCTGAACGGATCGCCAAAAGCGCCGACGGCCTCGACCTCCCGGCGCTCCTCGACCGGCTCGAAAAAGAAATGCCGGACGCTGCGCCGGAAACGCAATGGACCATGAACACCGCGCTCGCCTCTATCGGCATAAACCACCCTTCGCATCGGGCGCGGGCGCTGGCGCTTGGCGAAGCGCTGGGCATCTACCGCGATTACCCGACCTCGCCCGGCTGCACCTCGCCCTTCGCGCCGATCTGGATCAACGAGATGGTTCGGCGGCAGTCTTGAGCCGCCTCCCCGAGATCATCGCCGTGAAGATCCCCGCCCCGGAGCCGCTCGACGTCACGGTGCACGACCGCATCATCATCATCGGCAAGAACGGGCACGCGAGCCTGTAGGGGCTGAAATTGATCCAGGCTGGGGTCCGCTTCGTGAGGGCCGACATGAGACAACGGCGCCGGCATGTCGGCCAATGACCGGTTGCCGAGGTTGGCTGCTACCTGGTGTCCGCTTGGCGACAGGTGCGGGGCCAAGTGCTATCTTCCCTGTCCGGAAGAGAGAGGTTCGAGGTGATGCGGCGCGCGGCGCCGTCATAACGAAAGGGCCGAGCATGTGGATCAAGATGACGTATCTTGTCCTCGGCGTGAGCCTGCTTGCCACCGTAACCTCGCAGGCGCAAAAGGCTGCCGGGATATCGCGCGTCGGCTGGCTGGAGGTCTGTGCTCCAGGTCCTCGGCGTTCCGGTTTCGATGTCTTCCGGGCTCGCTTGGCCGAACAAGGCTACACGGAGGGCAAGAACCTTGTCATCGAGCAGCGCTTCGCCGATTGCCGATACGACCGGATGCCGGCGCTGGCCGCTGAGCTGGTGCAGGTTCCAGTCGATGTTCTGTTCACGATAGGCACGAGGGCGACGCGAATTGTCGCCAAAGCCGTGAAGACCACGCCTATCGTTGTCTACTCGTGCGATCCATTCGCGGCCGTCAAGCAGCTCGCTCGGCCCGTCGGAAACCTGACGGGCGTCACCTGCATGACGACGGAGCTCATGACAAAACGCCTCGAACTCCTCAAGGAGGCGATCCCCAATGCCTCACGGGTCACGCTGCTGCAGGACCCTGAAGCCGCGACCAACGCGTTCGAGCTGACCCAGGAGGTTGCTCCGCGTCTCGGCATCACAATGCTTTCGGCTCAGGTGAGCGCCGAGGAAGGGCTGCTGCAAGAGCTCACGACGGTCACGAACCAACACCCTGACGCGTTGCTTGTATATCCCGACGTCGTTCTCAGCTCGCATCCCCGGCCTCAGCAGCTCGCCGATTTCACGCTCAAGGCCAATTTGCCCACGGTACATGCATTCCGCTTCTACGTAGAGGCTGGCGGTCTGATGTCCTACGGCGCGACGACAGCCGAGGTTTACACCAGCGCGGCCGAGCAGGTAGCAAAAATTCTGGATGGTGCTCGGCCGAGTGAGCTGCCGCTGCGACAGGCTACGCGCTTCGAGTTGGTGATCAACAACAACACTGCGAAGGCACTCGGCCTTACGATCCCACCAGCGCTGCTTGCCCGCGCCGACGAGGTGATCGAATAGGGGACGATCGTCGGCGTCGTCGGCTGCCGCCCGGCATCACGGTGCATGAGCACATCATCCGTCCGCCGCGAGGGCCGTGCCAGCCTCAAGGGCCGGCGGCTGGGCAGGATTTTTGCCTTTCAGGCGCTCGCTGCCTATTGAATCGACAAGCAAGCACTTGACCAGCGCCCCGCCGTCGAACCAACGTCCGGCGGTCAGAGCGATCTGACCAGCGGCGTCCCGGAGTGCCACTCCCCGAGGCCCGACCCACCAGAACAGGGCCGGCGCGCAGCCGGAATCAAACAGCCAGCGGGAGCCGAATCCATGTCATCACGCACGCTCAAAACCATCGTCGCGACGACGGCCGTCGCCGTCGGCATCCTCGCCGGCGCCGGCACGGCCTCGGCCCAGACCGCCATCAGGGTCGGGGCCAATATCGGCAACGTCCCCTGGGAATTTCAGAACGAGAAGGGCGAGATCGTCGGCTTTGAGATCGACCTCATGAACGAGGTCGGCAAGCGACTCGGGCAGAAGGTCGAGTTCGTCAACATCCCCTTCCAGGGTCTGTTCGCGGCGGTGCAATCGGGCCAGGTCAACGCGGCCGTCTCGTCCATCACGATCACCAAGAAGCGGCTGGAGTCGGTATCCTTCGCGCAGCCCTATTACGACAGCGACCAGTCCTTGACCGTCACCAAGGCGAGCGGCATCAAGAATCTCGACGGCATGGCCGGCAAGCCCGTCGGTGTGGACACCGGCTCGACGGGCGACATCTGGGCGACCGAAAACAAGGCCAAGTACAAGCTCGGCGAGATCCGCCGCTTCGAGGGCCTCAATCCGGCCATGCTGGATCTCGCCGCCGGCAGGATCGACGGCTACATCTCGGACATTCCGGCCCTGCTCTACTACGTCAAGGACAAGCCGCAATTCGTCGTCTTGGAGCGCATCAAGACGACCGAGCAGTATTCCATCATGTTCGCGAAGGACTCGCCCCTGGCCGCGAAGGTGAACGAGGCCATCACGGCGATCAAGAGCGACGGGACGATGGCCAAGCTGCACCAGACCTGGTTCGGAACCGCGCCCGATGCCGAATCCACCACCGCCAAGGTCGTCGACATGCCGCGCCTCGGCAACTGACGAAAGCGTCCGGGGCGGGCGTCGCCGCGCCCGTCGGAAGGCTCGCCGCGTGTGACAGGCTGGTGCGGTCCGCATGGATATCTTCGACACGTTTCTCAACGGGCGGGTCTTCGTCCAGACCTTCCCGCTGCTTCTGACGGGCCTGACCACGACGGTGCTTCTGGGCGCGGTGAGCATCGCGCTCGGACTTGCGGGCGGCCTCGGTCTCGCCCTGCTGCGTCTCTACGGCTCCGCGCCCGTCCGCTACGTCAGCATCGCCTATATCGACGTGTTCCGGGCGATTCCGCTCCTTGTCCTGCTGGTCATCATCTACTACGCCCTGCCGTTTCTGGGTGTGCGGCTGTCGCCCTTCGCAGCCGCCGCCTCTTCGCTGTCGCTCGTGTCGAGCGCCTACTCGGCCGAGATCTTCCGAGCCGGCATCGAGGCGGTCCCCAAAGGCCAATCCGAAGCCGCGCGGGCGCTCGGCCTGCGGCCGTTTCCGACAATGCTGCGGATCGTCCTGCCGCAGGCGATCCGCATCGTCATTCCGCCCATCACCTCGAACTCCATCAACGTCCTCAAGGATACCGCGCTCGCCTCCGTGGTCGCGATGCCCGATCTTCTCAAGCAGGCCACGCAGGCGCAGGCGCTCGCGGCCAATCCGACGCCGCTCATCGCGGCGGCCGCGATCTATCTCGTCATGCTGCTGCCGATGGTGCGGCTCGTCGGCTTGCTCGAGGCCCGGTGGGCGGCCCAGAGGCGCTAGAGGCCGCCGCGCGCATCCGCGCGATCGATCCCTGACCGACCTGCTCCAAGGACGCCGCCATGCCGCTTGATCTCGCCTATGTCCGCTCGCAGTTTCCGGCCCTTCGCACCGGCGTGGCGTTCTTCGACAACGCCGGAGGATCGCAGGTCCTGGCTTCGGTCGCCGACCGCGTCAGGGACTATCTGCTATCGACGAGCGTCCAGACCGGAGCGAGCTACGACATCTCCGTGCAGGCAAGCGAGCGCGTCCGGGAGGCGCGCCGCAAGATCGCCCGGCTGGTCAACGCGTCTCGTCCCGAGGAGATCGTGCTCGGGCCCTCAACGACCGTGCTCATGCGGTTCCTGGCCATCGCCATGGCAGGCCAGTTCAGCCCCGGCGATGAGGTGGTGTTGACGGTGTTCGACCACGAGTCGAATATCGGTCCCTGGCTGACGCTGCAGGAGCGCGGGGTCGTCTTCAAGTTCTGGACGATCGACCGCGCCAGCCTCGCGGTCGATCTGCAGGCCCTCGACGCCCTGATGACGCGCCGAACCAAGCTCGTCTGCGTCACCCATGCGTCGAACATCCTTGGCAGCATCATGCCGATCGCGGAGATCGGCCGGATCGTTCATGAGCGCGGAGCCAAGCTCTGCGTCGACGCCGTCGCGTATGCGCCCCATCGCGCCGTCGACGTCACCGGGCTCGATGTCGACTATTACGTCTTCAGCTTCTACAAGACATACGGGCCGCACTTCGCGGTTCTCTACGGCCGCTACGAGCATCTCACCGAGCTCGATGGACTTTATCACTACTTCTACGGCCGCGAGATGGTGCCGACGAAGCTCGAGCCCGGCAACATCAACTACGAGCTCGCCTGGGGCTGCACGGGACTTGTCGACTATCTCGATCACCTGGGCGGCGGAACCGGCGATCGGGCAGCGATCGATCGCGCCTTTGCCGACATCGCCGACCATGAGGAGAGCATCGGCGAGCGCCTTCTCGCCTATCTTCGCGCCCGCAACGACATCAGGATCATCGGGTCCCCGTCAGCCGACCGTTCCCAGCGGGTGCCGACGATCTCCTTCAAGGCGGACGGCCGGGACTCGGCCGAGGTGGTCCGCGGCGTCGACCAGGATCGCATCGGCATCCGTCATGGCGATTTCCATTCCCGGCGGCTCATCGAGCATCTCGGGCTCCATCACGACAATGGCGTGATCCGCGTCTCCATGGTCCACTACAACACGATCGACGAGGTCGACCGCCTGATCGCGAGCCTCGATCGGTCGCTGGCCTGATGGCGCGGCCCGCGGCCGGCCCGGCGTGACGAGGGGCGACGGCATGGCGCTAACGGCAGCGGCGGCTCGGCCACCTCCGTCACCCGCCGGACAAAGGGTCCGCGCCGGCCGCCTTCCTGCGCACCGTCGCTTCGACCCCGTTTAGAACAAGGGCGATTCCGAAATCGAAGCTGGCGTCGAAATCCCAGGTCGGCGGCAGTTCCAGGCGCTCCGCCACAGCGTAGCCGCGGCCGGCGATTCGGTCGGCCCGAACCTGCTCCGAGAGCTCAAGGCCGGCGATCGGCCCTCGAGTCTGATACGCCGCCTGGCCGAGCGTGAAGCTGACGAGCAGGAAATAAGTGCGCGTGCTGTCGATGTCGTCGAGCCCCGCCTGCCGAAAGGCGCGCAGCGTGACCTCCATCGGCGCAAAGACGCTCGCCGGCGCCGCACCGTCCTGCTCGAGGAGGCCAGGCAAGCCGGGATGGCGGAGACACAGGCGTCGCAGCACGTCGAAGCAATGGCGGACCTGATCTCGCCAATCTGCGTGCTGACCGTCGAACTCCGCTGCGCTGACGACATGGTCGGCGACGGCGGCAAGGATGTCGCGCTTGCTGCTGAAATGATTGTAGAGGGCCATCGGTGTCGCGCCGACGGCCTTGCCGAGCGAGCGCATGGTGATGGCGGCGGCGCCTCTCGCGTCGATCAGCTCGATCGCGGCCGCAATCAGCTTGCCGCGGGACAGATCGCGGCGCTTGCGCTCACGGGCGCCTGGCGCAGCCCTCTTGGGCCGTTGGGATCGAGGCATTCCCTCTTCCCTAGCGAACGACCGCCAGAGTCATCGAGAGAAAGCCGAGGGTCGCAAGACAAGCCCGCGCCACATGCGACCACTCCCACACATTGCGCATGTGCCTCCAGTCCGCCCCGGGAGCGGCAAACAGACC
>DASQLE010000323.1:0-4494 GCA_035630175.1 Beijerinckiaceae bacterium | reverse complement strand
CGGCAATCTCGACGCCAACCGCAACGAGATGTTCCTCGAAGCCATCAATCAGGTGCTCGCCATCTGGGCCGGCGAGCCGCCCTATGACCTCAAGGGCAAATATTGGACGATCTCGACCGAGCGCACGATGATGCCGGAGATCGGCCAGGGCTTCCTGCCGAAGCCCCTGCAGCGGCCGCACCCGCCGATCGTCGTGACGGCGGTCGCGCCGTTCTCGAAGGGCGTCACCGAAGCGGCGGCGCGCGGCTGGGAGCCGATCTCGGCCAACTTCCTCATGCCCGTTTGGGTGAAGAGCCACTGGCCGAAATACGTCGAGGGCTGCGAACGCGCCGGCCGCCCGGCCGACGCGGCCAACTGGCGCGTCGCCAAGAGCGTCTTCGTCGCCGACGACGACAGAACGGCGGCGGCCTACGCCAATGCGGCGAACAGCCCCTACCGCTACTATTACAACTCGCTCGTCACCAAGCTGAAGAAGAACGGCCGCGCCGAGCTCTTCAAGACGAGCCGCGACATGCCCGACGAGGCCGTCACCACCGAAATGGTGTGCGACAAGCTCGTCATCCACGGTTCGCCCGAGAAGGTCGCCGACCAGATCCTCGCCTTCCGCGACGAGGTCGGCGATTTCGGCACGCTTCTCTACGCCGGCAAGGACTGGCTCGATCGCGACCTCGGCCGCCGCTCCATGATCCTCATGGCCGAGAAGGTGATGCCGCTCGTCAACCGCGCCCTCAACAGGTCCACTGCGAAACCGGAGGCCGCCGAATGAGCCGCGTTCCGGTCAAGGGCGGCAGCCTGTTCACGCGCGTCGAGGCGTCCGAACGAAGCGATCCCGCCTGGCTCATCCTGTCGACCAGCATCGCCTCGGACCACACCATGTGGGATCCGCAGATCCCGGCGCTCACGACGCGCTACCGGGTGCTGCGCTACGACACGCGCGGCCACGGCCTCAGCGACGCGCCCGACGGCCCCTATTCGTTCGACCTTCTGGTCGAGGACGTGATCGCCCTCATGGACAGTCATGGCATCGACAAGGCAACCTTCATGGGCCTGTCGCTCGGCGGCATGACCGGCCTCGGCCTCGCCCTCAAGCATCCCGGGCGGATCGAGAAGCTCGTCTGCTGCGACGCCCGCGCCGACGCCCCCGAGCCCTACGTAAAGGGCTGGGACGAGCGCATCGCTTTGGTCGATCGGGCGGGCATGCAGGGTATCCTCGGGGCCACGGTCGAGCGCTGGCTCACGCCGGCCTTCCGCAAGGAGAACCCGGAGGTCGTGGCGCGCGTCGAGCAGATGATCCTGTCGACGCCGGTCGCGGGCTACAAGGGCGCCGCCGCGGCGCTCAAACAGCTCGATTACCTGAAGGACCTCGCTCGTATCACGGTCCCGACCCTGTTCGTGGTCGGCGCCGAGGATGCCGGCGCGCCGCCCGACGTGATGCAGCGCATGGCCGACGCCGTGCCCGGCGCGCGCCTCGCCGTGGTCCCCAACGCGGCGCATGTCGCCAACGTCGACAACGCCCCGGGCTTCCACGAGGCGGTGGCGGAGTTCCTCGGCCTCAAAGCCCGATAAACGAAGCGAAAGCTATATTCGGGTTCCCTCATGCTGAGGTGCGAACCGGAGGCGAGCCTCGCAGCACGCACGACCGTGGCGCATGCTTCGAGGCTCAGCCCTGACGGGGTTCACGCCTCAGCATGAGGGAGGTCTGGAATTATTCTCCCGCTTCCAAAGCCCGCGGGTGCTTACTCCGCGGCTTGCGCTCTCGCCTGCCGCGTCGCGCGGTACCAGTCGAGCAGCTCCTCTCCGTTCCAATGCAGGACGCCGTCGAAGCCGTTCACGTAGTCGTAGACCTCCTCGAGGTAGCGGATGCGGTGCGGCTGGCCGGAGATGTAGGGATGGATGGCGATCGCCATCACCTTCACGCGCTCCTCGCCCTCCGCGTAGAGGCGGTCGAAGGTGTCCTTGCACTTGGTCAGCCAATACGGCGACTCGTGGTGCTGCACCATCATGGTCGGGATGTCGTTGAGCTCCATCGTGTAGGGCAGCGTGACGAGCGGCCCGTGCTTCGTCGCGACCTCGGCCGGCTCGTCGTCCCAGACCCAGTCGCCGATATAGCGCACGCCCGCTTCGCGGAGGAGGTCGGGCGTGTCGAAGGTTTGCGTGAGGCCCGGCCCGAGCCAGCCGACCGGGCGCTTGCCGGCAAAGCGCTCGAGCGTGTCGAGGGAGCGGTGAATCATGCCGCGCTGATCCTCGATTCTGTGGATCGGCATCTGGTCCCAGACGTGGCCCATGAACTCCCAGCCGCACTCGCGCGCCTCGCGCGCGACGCGCTCGTAATCCTCGCAGACGCGGGCGTTGATCGACAGGGTCGGGCGGATGCCGAGGCGCCGGTACAGCTGGAAGAAGCGCCACACGCCGACGCGCATGCCGTATTCGTGCCAGCTCCAGTTCGGCACGTCCGGCAGAAGCGTCTCGCCGGTCGGCGGCGACAGCACCTGGCGCGCCATCGGGCGGGCGATGTCCCACACCTCGAGATTGACGATGCTCCACACGACGATGCGGGCGCCGCCGGGCAGTTTGAGCGGCGGCCGGTCGACGATTGCGGAGTAGGTCGAACGCTCGCGTGGGGTCATGATCGCTCCTCCCCGATCCGCACTCTTCGACGTCGGCGCGGGCACGGTCCTCGGGTTGACAACCGGCGACCCCAACAATGATGATCCGCCGTCAAATGTCCATCACCGGCGACGAGCGCCGGCGCGCCAAGATCGGGATCACCGACGGAAGCGTTCGGACGGAGGAAACGATGGACGCGACCACCGCTCGCCGCTCCTGGCTGTCGCCGGCCTCGTGAACGCCGCGCCGTCAACCTCGACGCTGGCCGCGCCGGCGCGCCGGGCTCCGGCCCACAACCGCTTCGCCGACGCAGCGAAGAGCGTTGCCGGCGCGGTTTTTCCGTTCCTGGTGGTCGGCGCCTTGTGGGAGATCGTCGCCCATCTCGGCGTGTTCCCGGAGCGCCTGTTCCCGCCGCTCGAGACCATCGCTTCGGCTTTCGTGCAGCTCACCTTGAACGGCATCCTGCCGCGCCACGCGGTCGAGACGCTGTTCCGCCTGCTCGCCGGCTTCGCGATCGCCGGCAGCGTCGGCGTCGCCATCGGCATCGCCATGGGACGCTCGCGCCGGGCCCAGGACATTTTCTTGCCGTTGGTCAGCATCGGCGCGCCGATCCCCGGCCTCGCCTATGCGCCGCTGTTCCTGCTCTGGTTCGGATTGGGCAACCTCGCCGCCATCCTGCTGGTCGGCTTCGTCGCCATGTTCCCGGTCATCCTCAACACCTGGACGGGCGTCAAGGCGGTCAAGGAGATCTGGCTGCGCTCGGCCGTGGCGCTCGGGGCAAGCGACCGGCGCCTGTTCCGCAAGGTCGTCCTGCCGGGGGCGCTGCCCTACATCCTCACCGGCCTGCGGCTCGGCCTCGCGCAGGCCTGGCGCATCCTCGTCGCCGTGGAGATGCTCGCCTCCGTGTCCTGGGGGCTCGGCTGGCTCATCTTCGGCGCCCGCGAGTTCCTGAACATCGACGTGATGCTCGCCGCCATCACGGTGATCGCCCTCATCGGCCTCACCTTGGAGAAGCTCGTCTTCCAGCGCCTCGAGAACTACACCGTCGTGAAATGGGGCATGGTCGCGCAATGACGCCGCGCCGCATCGGCATGCGGGCGATGGCGCGCGGGGCGGCGACGCTGCTCGTCGCGGCGGCGCTCTACGAGATCGTCGCGCGGAGCGGCGTCTTCCCGCCCGCGCTCCTGCCGACGCTGCCCGATGTCGGGCGGACGCTCATCGCCATGCTGGCCGACGGCAGCATGCTGCAGCACGTCGCCTACACGCTCTACCGCGTGCTGCTCGGCTTCGGCCTCGCCGTCGCGGTCAGCATTCCGCTCGGCATCCTGATGGCGCGCTTCCGGCCGGTCGAGCGCTTCTTCCTGCCGCTCGTCAACGCGCTCATGCCGATCCCATCCTTCGCGCTGGTGCCGGTGTTCATGCTGTGGTTCGGCATCGGCAACTTAACCACGATCCTGATCGTCTTTTACGCGGCGAGCTTCCCGATGGTTCTCAACGCGTGGTCGGGCGTGCGCTCCGTCAATCCGCTGTGGCTGCGGGCCGCCGGGGCCATGGGGGCGAACGAGCGCGCCCTGTTCTGGAACGTCATGCTGCCCGGCGCCTCGCCGTTCATCATCACCGGCCTGCGCCAAGCCTTCGTGCGCGCCTGGATCGCGGTGGTTGGTGCCGAGATGATCGCCGCGTCCGATTGGGGTCTCGGCTGGGTCATCTTCGACGCCAAAGAATTCCTCAATGCCGACATCATGCTGGCATCGCTGGTCGTCATCGGCCTGATCGGCGTCGCTTTCGAGCGGCTGGTGTTCGGCTCGCTGGAGAACGCCACCACGGTGCGCTGGGGCATGATGCGCGTCGCCAAGGAGTAGAGCCTTGCAGAGAATGGACGATGCT
>DASQLE010000322.1:0-4193 GCA_035630175.1 Beijerinckiaceae bacterium | reverse complement strand
TGCTGGCCCTCGACCGTGACGTCGCCGGTGGCCGTGACTTCCGCTTCCAGCATCGCGTTTTCTCTCAGGCGCCGCATCAGGACGCTGGTGCGCCGGTCGACGAAGCGACTCGCGAGCCGCTCATGAAGCGCGTCCGACAGCTTGTCCTCTACCTGACGGGCGACGCCCTGCCAATGCTCGGGGTCCTTCAGCCAATCGGGCCGGTTGGCGACGAAGGTCCAGGTGCGCACCTGCGCGATGCGTCCGGACAAGGTGTCGATGTCGCCGTCGGTGCGGTCGACCATCGCCACGTGGCGCGCGAACCAATCGGCCGGCACGGCGCCGTCGCGCATGAGGAAGCGGTAGAGCGTGCCGACGAGATCGGCATGGCTCGCCGGCGACACCTTGCCGTAATCGGGCACCTGGCAGACCTGCCACAGACGCTCGACGGCGGCCTTCGAGCGCGCGAAGGCGCCGATGTCGTCCTCGCGCGAGACGATCTCGAGCGCGGCGAGGTCCTCCGACATGGGCGCGCGCACGAGCCCGTACTCACGCGGCTGCTCGGCGAGGCTGTCGCGCAGCTTCGCCAGGGTCGAGAAATCGAGGTCCGCATTGCGCCATTGCAGCACGCGCAGGGGATCGAACTGATGGTTCTCGAGCGCGTCGATGGTCTCGGCATCGAAGGGCGGGCAGCGCCCGCTCGTGCCGAAGGTGCCGTCGCGCATGTGCCGGCCGGCGCGGCCGGCGACCTGGCCGAGCTCGGCCGGATACAGCTTCCTGAAGCGAAAGCCGTCGAACTTCTTGTCCGACGCGAAGGCGACGTGGTCGACGTCGAGGTTGAGGCCCATGCCGATGGCGTCGGTGGCGATCAGGTAGTCGACGTCGCCGGACTGATAGAGCTCGACCTGGGCGTTGCGCGTGCGCGGCGACAGAGCCCCGAGCACGACAGCGGCGCCGCCGCGCTGGCGGCGGATCAACTCGGCGATGGCATAGACCTCCTCGGCCGAGAAGGCGACGATGGCCGAGCGCGCCGGCAGGCGCGAGATCTTCTTCTCGCCGGCGAAGCTGAGCTTCGACAGGCGCGGCCGGGTGACCACGTGCACGCCGGGGACCAGCGCCTCGATCAGCGGCCGCACGGTGGCGGAGCCGATCAGGAGGGTTTCTTCGCGGCCGCGCTGGTTGAGGAGCCGGTCCGTGAAGACGTGGCCGCGGTCGAGATCGGCCGCGAGTTGCACCTCGTCCACGGCCACGAAGGCGAGATCGAGGTCGCGCGGCATCGCCTCGACGGTCGAGACCCAGTAACGCGGCCGGTCCGGCTTGATCTTCTCCTCGCCCGTGACGAGCGCGACGTTGGCGGCGCCCGCCTTGTCGACCACCCGCTGGTAGACCTCGCGCGCGAGGAGCCGCAGCGGCAGCCCGATCATGCCGCTTTCGTGCCCGAGCATGCGCTCGATGGCGAGATGGGTCTTGCCGGTATTGGTCGGCCCGAGAACAGCGGTGACGCCGCGGGCGCGCAGCTGCGCAGGGAGGTGACGGCGGGAGATCATGGAGAGGTGGCGTCCTGTTGCCATGCGACGCGGCCTGGTCGACGCGGGCGTCGATCGGAACCGCCTGGAACCACGATGCGCTTGATCCCTCGATCAAGACGCCTGGACCGGGATCGTTCCAGCGCCTCGACGCGGAGAACGTGTCTCGAACGAAACGGGCCCGAATCACCGACTCGCCGAGAATCGGCTTTCGTTCACGGTGCCCATATGGGCGACGATCGCGCGCGGCGCCACCCTGGCGCCCGCCTTCGCTCAGGGGCGGCGCGGCAGACCCGAGGGCGCCGGCACGCCGCTTTGCGGGCGCTCCGCGCCGGCGCCGCGCGGGTCGACATAGACGTTTAGAGAGTCGATC
Organism: Beijerinckiaceae bacterium; assembly: GCA_035630175.1. Lineage (GTDB taxonomy): Bacteria > Pseudomonadota > Alphaproteobacteria > Rhizobiales > Beijerinckiaceae > JAJKJG01. The sequence continues at coordinate 2,315 of DASQLE010000322.1, read as the reverse complement.
CTTGTGCTCGGGCCGGCGGCGAGATCGGCGCAGAGAGTATCCGGCAGAACGGTGATCGGGCCCCTCTGGCGCACACCCCGCTGCGCCGGCACGACCTCGGCGAAGGTGTAGGCATCGCCCCCGCAATCCCCCGCCTTGCCGTCGGCGACGGCGGGCAGCGGGCCAAGGCACAAGCCGGCAAGGGCGAGGCGGAACCGTCTCGAAAAGTGTCTCACGGTGACCCACTCCGGGCTGTCGCCGCGAGGCGCCGCAAGGGACATGCCAAATCCGGCTAGGGTATCCTGGCGCGGCCTTTGGCCGACACGGGGACGGCTTTGCCGCCGCTATCCTGGTTCCAGCGGGTCGCCTCGATGACGCTCGTTCCCATCATCGTCCTGACCGAGATGCGGATGGGCATGAGCACGCGGGTGCCCTCCACGGGGGCGAGCCAGACGGACAGATCCCGGTTGTCGCTCATGAACTGCGTGCCGGGACGGTCGGGCCGGTGCCCGGCCACGGGCAGGTAGCGGGCGTTGCAGACGATCACGGGGCCGCTGTAGCCCGGCTTCTCGACCATGCGCGTCTCCGCATAGGACAGGGCCACGTCGAAGCGGGCGGCGCCGTCGAAGACGGGGAGCGTGCGGTTGCAAACGCCGGGACCGAGCGGGTCGCCGCGGCCGAAGGCCGGCATCATCAGGGCGCTCACCGGATCGAGGACGCCGCGCTTATGCGCGTCCCTGACCGGGACGCGGCCCTCGCCGTCCTCGATGGGCGGGACGATATCGACCGTCACCACGTTGCCGGATCTGAGATTGAGGCGCACCGTGCGCTGGTCGCGCGCCGTGCGCGAGGTGACGGCGTAGGAGGTCGGCAGCGGGCGGTTGCCCGCGACGGTTCCGGCCGCCGCCGCCCCGCCGCTGCCGCCCGTGAGGGCGCCGGCGAGCCCGGTCAGGCGCGCCTGGATGTCCATCCTGTAGCCCTGCCCCTCGATCTTCGCCGACAGGTCGGCCGTGCCGACCGACAGGCCGGCGAGCGAAATGGCGTATTCGGCGTTGAGCGTCGCCGCTGAGGCTCCGGCGGCGCCGCAGCCGATGAGCGCCGCGGCCAAAGGCCCAACCATGGGCCAAGCCGCCGCAAAACGTATTCGGGTCCGCATTGCCATGGGCGGCTTGTCCTGGCTGAATCGGGTCAAATCGTGACGCGCGGCGGCATGGCCGTCGCGCCTTGACGAGCCTGCCGTCTTTCCCCTATACGCTCCGCTCTTCAAATCACATTCGTGCTGTCCGGCCCGGCGATGGGATGCGCCCATCGCGACGCCGACGGCCGGGACACCTGAACAGGACTTCCCCACCATGTCGCGCCGTTGCGAATTGACCGGCAAGGCCGTGCTCAGCGGGCATCTCGTCAGCCACTCGAACCGCAAGACCAAGCGCAAGTTCCTGCCGAACCTGTGCAACGTCACCTTGCAGTCGGAGACCCTGGGACGGGCGGTGCGGCTGCGCATCTCGGCCAATGCGCTGCGCTCGGTCGAGCACCGCGGCGGGCTCGACGCGTTCCTGGCCAAGGCGCGCGATGCGGAGCTGTCGCCCGGCGCCCTCGCCCTGAAGCGCGACATCGCCAAGAAGCTCGCCGCCGCGAGCTGATCGCGGCCGGTCTCCGGCGCAGCACACCAGGGCAGCCGCGCGGCTGCCCTTTTACTGTCGACCAACACGACTCAGCCGTCGAGCGCGAATTCCAGCAGGACGGTGCGCTGGAACGTTGAGAAATTGTCGTCCGAGATCATCGACACGATCGTCTCGCCAGCGCCGGTCCGATGCACCGCCAGACCCTCCATGTTGTCGATCCGGCTGCCGGAATCGGCCTCGAAGATGACGGGACCGTCGACGGTGGCGTCCGGCCCGATCGCCTCGGCCGGGATGCGCCGGAGGCGCACCCCGAACCCGCTGAGGAAGGACACGCGCCGCTCGAGAAGCAGCATCTCGCCCGACGGCAGGAAGGCGAGGTCGGTGATGTCGAACCCGCCTGCGCGCGCAACGGCGAAAGCGCCTCGGCGCGGCCCGCTGAGGACGAAGCCGCGGGTCGGGGCCGCGGTCGATCCGCCCGCCTGCTCGGCGATAACGACGACGGCGCCGGCGAGCGGCCCTTTCAGCGGCGCCACGCCGATCGCTTCCAGCCCCTGGTTGCGCGGCAGGTCCTTGGCCTCCTCGGGCACCGGAACCGGCTGCGCGCGCGCCCTGACCCCGTCCTTGCCCCAGTTGAACCGCATCACCTCCTGGCTGCGCTCGATGGCGACGTAGGCGACGCCGCCCGCGACGGCGAGGCCTTCGGTGTCGTAG
>DASQLE010000321.1:0-3611 GCA_035630175.1 Beijerinckiaceae bacterium | reverse complement strand
GCGCAATACGGCTACGGGATCGCGCCGAGCGGCCTCTTCGACGCGGCGACGGCCGCGGTCGTCACCGCCTTCCAGCGGCATTTCCGGCCGCAGCGCGTCGACGGCCTCGCCGACGCCTCGACCATCGCCACCTTGCGGGACCTCCTCGCGGCCTTGCGATGCCGGCGGCATGACGAAGAGTTAACTCGCTCCGGGAGCGCAAATCGGCGAAAATGGCGCCGATGGATAGCCTGACAGAACCGCGTTCCCGCAAGCCTTTCCTGCGCCGGTCGCTTGCCCTCGCCGCAGCGGTCACGGCTTTGGCCGGCGCCATCGGCTTCGTCGTGTGGGGCCCGACGGGCGGCAGCGCCGCCGACGTGCCGTATCGCCTGGGATCCGTCGATCGCGGGCCGATCACGGCGAGCGTGCGCGCCACCGGCACCCTCAACCCGGTGACCACGGTGCTGGTCGGCTCGCAGCTCTCGGGCCAGATCGTCGAGATCCTCGCCGATTACAACAGCCCGGTGAAGGCGGGTCAGGTGGTCGCCCGGCTTTATTCGGAGCAGATCAAGGCGCGGCGCGACGCCGCCCGGGCCGATCTCGAGCAGGGCCGGGCCGACCTCGCCATGCGGCGCGCCCAGATCGAGCGCACGAAGGCGACCCGGCAGCGCGCCGAGGCGGCCGTGCAGGACATGCTGGCGCAGCGCGACCGCTCGGGCGCGCAGCTCGCCGATGCGCGGCGCAATCTCGATCGTCAGCAGGAGCTGTTCACGCGCCGGGTCGGCTCGGAGACGGCGCTCGACACCGCCCGCACCCAGACCGAGGTGCAGAAGGCCACCCTCGCCTCCTCCGAGGCGCAGATCGCCTCCGCCCGCGCCGAGCTGAAGGGGCTCGACGCCGACATCGCCCTCGCCGAGGCGAACCTGAAATCCGCCGAGGCCGTGATCCTGCAGCGCGAGGCCAAGCTCCGGGACATCGAGATCGATCTCGAGCGCACGGATATCCGCTCGCCGGTCGACGGCGTCGTCGTGCAGCGCCAGATCGACCTCGGCCAGACCGTCGCCGCCTCCCTCAACGCGCCGACGCTGTTCACCATCGCGCAGGACCTGCGCGAGATCGACATCTACGCCAATATCGACGAGGCCGATGTCGGGCGGCTCAAGGCAGGCCAGAGCGTGAGCTTCACGGTCAACGCCTATCCGAACCGCACCTTCACCGGCACCGTGCGCACCGTCCGGCTCGGTGCGCAGACGATCCAGAACGTCGTCACCTATACGGCGGTGATCGGCGTCGACAACCGCGACATGGCCCTCCTGCCCGGCATGACCGCCAACCTGCAGATCGTCACCGACGAGCGCCGCGACGTCCTGCGGGTGCCGAACGCCGCCCTGCGCTTCCGTCCATCGAGCGGCGCCGCAGCGGCGCCGACGCCCGGGCCGGCGCCTGCCGACGAGCCGGCCGGCCGGCCGCGCGGCGGGCGGGCGTTGGAGGGCCTTCGCGAACGCATCGCCGTCGACGTGCAGCCGACGCCCGAGCAGGCGGCGGCGATCGATCGGGTCTTGGCGGAGGCGCGGTCCGCCTTTCCCGGCCGCGGCGCCGGCCTCTCCGACGAGGAGCGGCGCGCGGCGATGCGCGCGGCCCGGCGCGACATCGAGGAGCGGATTGCGGCGGCGCTCGATCCGGAGCGGCGCGCCCGGTTCGAGGCGCTTGCCGCCGAGGGGCCCGGAGGCAATGCGCAGAACGGCACGCCCGGCCGAGTCTACGTGCTCGGTGAGGACGGCGCGCCGACCCCGGTCGCCGTCCGCCTCGGCGTCACCGACGGCAGTACCACCGAGATTCTAGCCGGCGATGTGCGCGAGGGCGCCGGAATCGTCACGGGCGGCGGGCCGCGCGCGCAGGCGGGCGCGGAGCCCGCGCCGACGCGGCCGCGCGGACCGCGCCTGTTCTGACATGGCGCTCATCGAGACACGCGACCTGAGCCGCATCTACGAGCTCGACGGCGGTCGCGTCGTGGCGCTGGGCGGCGTGTCGCTCGACGTCGAGGAAGGCGACTTCGTCGCCGTCATGGGGCCGTCGGGCTCGGGCAAATCCACCTTCATGAACCTGATCGGCTGCCTCGACCGTCCGACGGGCGGCAGCTACCGCCTCGCCGGCAAGCGCGTCGAGACGCAGGGCGCCGACGGCCTTGCCGCCCTGCGCAACCGCGAGATCGGCTTCGTTTTCCAGCAGTTCAACCTGCTGCCGCGCACCGACGCGCTCGGCAATGTCGAGCTGCCGATGATCTATGCCGGCGTCGACCGCCGCACGCGCCGCGAAAGAGCCATGGCGGCGCTCGCCCGCGTCGGGCTCACGGATCGCGCGCATCATCGCCCGAACCAGCTCTCCGGCGGCCAGCAGCAGCGCGTCGCGATCGCGCGCGCCCTCGTCAATGCGCCGAGCCTCATCCTCGCCGACGAGCCGACGGGCGCCCTCGACAGCCGCACCGCGCTCGAGATCCTCGCCTTGTTCCAGGAACTCAACACGGAAGGCGTCACGCTCGTTCTCGTCACGCACGATGCCGACGTCGCGCGCCACGCCCGCCGCGTGGTGCGCTTCAAGGACGGCCTCGTGCGCAAGGACAAGCGCCAGCAGCCGGCCAACGCCCGCGACGCGCTCGCCGCGCTCGATGCGCCGCGGCCGATCGAGGCGGTCGCATGAGGCTGACCGAGGCGATCCGCTCCGCGCTCTCGGCCATCGCCGGCAACGCCCTGCGCAGCCTCCTGACCATGCTCGGCATCGTCATCGGCGTCGCGGCGGTGATCGCCATGGTGGCGATCGGCTCCGGCGCCCGCAATCTCGTCGACCGGCAGATCCGCTCGCTCGGCGCCAACCTCGCCATCGTCACGCCCGGCAACGTCACGCAGGGCGGCGCCCGCCTCGGGGCCGGGGCGGCGTCGACCTTGAGCGACGAGGACGCCGCCGCCATCTCGCGCGAGATCGAGGGCGTCGCGGCGGCGGCGCCGTTCGTGCGCGGCAACGCCCAGGTCGTGGCCGGCGGCGCCAACTGGGGCACCAGCGTCTATGCCGTCGACCTCGAATACTTCACCGCCCGCGAGTGGGATATCGAGAGCGGACGCGCCTTCGATCCGGAGGAGATCCGGCGCGGCGAGATCGTCGTGCTGCTCGGCCGCACGGTCGCCCGCAATCTCTTCGGCGACGGCGACCCGCTCGACCAGACCATCCGCGTCCGCAACGTGCCCTTCAAGGTGATCGGCGTGATGGCGCCGAAGGGTCAGTCGGCCTTCGGGCAGGACCAGGACGACGCCATCTTCGTGCCGCTCGATGCCGGCCGGCGCCGCGTCATCGGCCGCAACTACGCCAAGGACCGCTCCGTCGGGTCGATCTTCGTGAAGTTCGAGCGCGAGGACGACATCGCCCCGGGAATCGAGCGCATGGACGCGCTGCTCCGCCAGCGCCATCGCCTCTTGCCTGATCAGGAAAACGATTTTTCGGTCCGCAACCTCACCGAGGTCGCCAACACCGCCTCGGCCAGCGCCAACACCCTGTCGCTGCTGCTCGCCGCGGTCGCCGCCGTGTCGCTGCTTGTCGGCGGCATCGGCATCATGAACATCATGCTCGTCTCGGTGACCGAG
>DASQLE010000320.1:0-8583 GCA_035630175.1 Beijerinckiaceae bacterium | reverse complement strand
CCAGGAGGAGCGTGCCGACCGCCGGCTCCACGCCGGCGACGACGCGCATCAGCCGCTCCGCCGGCGCCTCGTAGATGCGCGGCTCGGATCGCGCCGGCACGCCCGCGAGAGCGGGCCTGACGAGGGCCCAGGTTTCCTCCGTGCGACGCGCCGGCGACACCAGCGCCAGATCGGGAACGAGTTGTTCCTCGGCGAGATACGTGCCCATGCGTTGCGCCGCCGCGCGGCCGCGTCGCGCGAGCGGGCGATCGATGTCGTCGATGCCGTCGGTCCAGCCGGCCTTTCCGTGACGAAGGAGAAGCAGACGCATGCGGCCTCCGGGCATTCCGTGCAAGAATATGGCATGCGCTTCGTGTAACGCATGCCGCGAGATCACGATGCCTTTCGATCGACTCGATCAAAAGGCATGAACGTGATCGATTCCAAGATGATGAGCATGATGTTCCTCCGAAAGGTGGTATCCACTTTTCGGCATCATGCTAGTGCGGGCGACACGCCTGCGACCGTCTTGTCGAGTCCCACCGCATTCCGCCCATGACCGCCACGCCCCTCGATGAACGCCGGTTCGCCGCCTCGAGCGCGCTCGTATGGGGGCTCGGCGTCGCGCAGCTGGTCGGTTGGGGGACGCTCTATTTCGCCTTCTCGCTGTTCGTCGAGCCGATGGAGGCGGAGCTCGGCTGGTCGCGGGCGGACCTCAACGGGGCGCTTGCGGCGGGGCTGCTCGCGGGCGGGCTCGCCTCGATTCCGGTCGGGCAATGGATCGACCGGCGCGGCGGCCACGCCATCATGTCGCTCGGCGCCGCCTTCGCGGCCTTGCTGCTGGCGCTCTGGTCGCAGGTCGACACGCTGGCCGGCTTCTACCTGATCTGGATCGGCATCGGCCTCGCGACGGCGAGCACGGTGCAGGACGTGCCGTTCGCCGTGGTCGCCGCCAATGTCAGGGACTACCGCCGCGGCATCGCTTACCTCGCTTTCCTCGGCGGCCTCTCGTCGACGGTCTTCATCCCGCTGACCAACCTGCTCATCGGCGCCTTCGGCTGGCGTCATGCGCTGCTCGGCCTCGCCCTCATTCAGCTCCTCGTTCCAACGGTCTTGAACGCGATCGTGCTGAGGGGCACGCGCGGCAGCCGCAGCGGCGAGAGCGCCGCGCCCGCCCTCGCCCGCGATCCCTCGCCCTTGCGCAGCGCGCTGGCGCGGCCCGCCTTCTGGGCTCTCGCCGTCTCGTTCTGCGCGCAGACCTTCTTCTTCAACGGCATCACCTTCCACATCATCCCGCTGCTGCGCGAGCGCGGCCTCGATCTCGAGACGATCGTCACCGGCCTCGCCCTGTTCGGCCCGGCGCAGCTCGCCGCGCGCGTGCTGCTGGTCGCCGTCGGCGAGCGCGCCTCGGCGCGCAGGGCCGGGCGCCTCGCCGTGCTGTTCTTCCCGGCCGCCGCCCTCGTGCTGCTGCTCGTCGGGCCGCTCGGCTTCGCCGGGCTGCTCGCCTATGTCGCCCTGTTCGGCCTCGGCAACGGTCTCTTCACGGTCGTTCGCGCCGCCGGCGTCGTCGAGATCCTCGGGAGTCGCGGCTACGGCGCCATTGTCGGCGCCCACAACCTGATCATGGTGCTGCCGCGCACGATCGCGCCCCTTGCCGTCGCCGCCCTGTGGGAGGCGACCGGCAATTACGACGCGGTGATCTGGCTCCTCGTCGGCACGACGACCATCGGCGCGGCAGCGTTCTGGCTGGCATCCGCCTCATCCCCCCTGCCGGAGGAAGAGAGGATGAGGTGAGAGGTGCGTCCTTCGCGGATAAGGCCCTCCCCTCACTCGGTCGACGCTGCCGCGGCGCTCGGCCTCTCGCAACGATCTCGGCTGTTGCCGAGATCGCATCGTGATGGGCAAAAGTCGGGAACACCCGACTTCCGTGGAAGAGGTTACCGTCCCTCGCGGCGCGAGAGGAAGGCGAGCTTCTCGAACAGGCTGACGTCCTGCTCGTTCTTGAGGAGGGCGCCGTGCAGCGGCGGGATGAGCTTGCGCGGATCGCGCTCGCGTAAGGTCTCCGGGCCGATGTCCTCGGCGAGCAGCAGCTTCAGCCAGTCGAGCAGCTCGGAGGTGGACGGCTTCTTCTTCAGCCCCGGCGCCTCGCGGATGTCGAAGAAGATTTGCAAGGCTTCTTCGACGAGGCGGCGCTGGATGCCGGGATAATGCACGTCGACGATGCGGGCCATGGTGTCGGCGTCGGGAAAGCGGATGTAGTGGAAGAAGCAGCGGCGCAGGAAGGCGTCGGGCAGCTCCTTCTCGTTGTTGGACGTGATGACGAGGATCGGCCGCTGGCGCGCGCGCACGACCTCGCCGGTCTCGTAGACGTGGAACTCCATGCGGTCGAGCTCGAGCAAGAGGTCGTTCGGGAATTCGATGTCGGCCTTGTCGATCTCGTCGATGAGCAGCACCGGGCGCGTCTCCGACGCGAACGCCTCCCACAGCTTGCCGTGGCGGATGTAGTTGCGGATCTCGGAGACGCGCGGGTCGCCGAGCTGCGAATCGCGCAGGCGCGAAACGGCGTCGTATTCGTAGAGGCCCTGCTGCGCCTTGGTCGTCGACTTGATGTGCCAGGTGAGCAGCGGGGCCTTGATCGCCTTGGCGATCTCCTCCGCCAAGATGGTCTTGCCCGTGCCGGGCTCGCCTTTCACGAGCAGCGGACGCTCGAGCACGATGGCGGCGTTGACGGCGACCTTGAGATCGTCGGTCGCCACATAGGTCTCGGTGCCGCGAAAGCGCATGGATGGAAGCTCCGTTTCAGAGTCGACGCAATCCCTCCCCTTCAGGGGAGGGCGGACTCGCATGCGGTAGCGTGCGAGCCGGGTGGGGTCATGGCGCGCAGCGCCATATCCTGACATGGCCCCCACCCCGGTCGGCTTGCGCCGACTCGGCCCTCCCCTGAAGGGGAGGGATCAGAGACGACCTCAAGGCTTCGCCGCGACGGCCTCGGGCCGACGCGCCCCGGCGCCGGCGGCCGGCTGAGGCGTCTCGCCGCGATGGCCGTCCTTGGCCTTGTGGGCCTCGGCGACCACTGAGGTCACCGCCTCGCGCAGCGAGGTGACGTAATGGTCGGCACCGATGCGCGTGCGGAGAGCCTGGTCGGTGAGGACCGCATCGTCCGCCGGCCACAGGCCGACGAGGAACGTCGCCTCCGGCAAGCGCTGCCGCAGGCGCTGCAGGAGGTAGCGCAGGTGGGCGGGATTGCCGCTGATGTCGAGATACGAGATGCACACCATGGCGACGCCCTCCACATCGAGGCCGATGATGTTGGAGCGCGACACGGCCTCGTGCGGCACGACCCGCGCCTCGATCCCGTGCTTGCACAGAAGCTGCGCCAGCATCTCCGAGGCCGCCTCGTCGAGCGGACCGCGCCCGGCGATGCACAGGATCGGCGCTTCGCTCCGCCAGGCAGGCGGAAGCTCGTAGGGCGGCGGCGCCAGCGCCGGCAAGGCGGGCTCCTTGGGCAGGGTCTTCTCCGCCAGCGTCGCGCCCGCCGGGTCCTCCGTCTCCTCGGCGGGCGTCGGATCGACGTCGTCATAACCGGACAGGTCGCCGACGAGCCCTCGGATCGCGTCCTTGATCCGCTCGAGCTGGTCGACCCCGAGAACGCCGCGCTCGGTGTCGCCGGCGGCCATCTGCAATCCCTTCAGGGCGACCTCGTCGTAATACGACGACAGCGAGCGCTCCTTGAGCAGTTGCTCGGCGTGCTCCAGCGCCTCGTCGGGGTCGCCGGCCAGCATGCGCTGGTAGAAATTCTCCACAGGGCTCAAGGCCGGCCTGTCGCCGAACAGCACGTCCAGGAATTCGAGCCGCTCGACATGGCGGCCGAGCACGACCAGGCAGAGGGTCATGGGTGTCGCCAGGAGCAGGCCGATCGGCCCCCACAGCCAGGTCCAGAAGATCGCCGCGACGACGATCGCGAAGGGCGACAGCCCGGTGCTCTGGCCGTAGACGACCGGCTCGACCACGTGGCCCATGACCGGTTCGGAGATCAGGAACAGGGCAAGCGTCCAAACCGCCATCGACCAGCCCGGATCGACGGCGGCGGCGAGCAGCACCGGCACGGCCCCGGCGATGAAGGAGCCGATATACGGCACGAACCGCATCAGGCCGGCGAAGATCCCCCACAGGATCGGGCTCGGCACGCCGATGAGCCACAGACCGATTCCGATGAACACGCCGAAGGCGGCGTTCAAGGCGAGCTGCGTCAGGTAGTAGCGGCTGAGCCGGCGCGCCGCGTCGTCCATGGCGATGGTCGTCCGGTGCAGGTCGCGCGCTCCGAACAGGCGGATCATGCGATCGCGCAGATCCTCGCGCTGCAGCAGGATGAAGATCAGGATGACGAAGACGAGGCCGGTGGTGGCGAGCGGGTGCAGCACCGGCGTGAGGATCTGCCGCGTCAGCTCGAGCGGCGTCGGCTCACGCTCGTGCACCTCGACCGGCATCGGCTTGGGCTGCGCCGGCGTCGCATCGGAGGGCGCCGGGGGAGCCGCGGCGTCCTCGGCGGTCTGGCCGATATCCTTGACCATGCGCGAGGCGCGGCTGAGGAAGCCGGTGCGGAGACCGCTGAGCTTGTCGCGGATCGTCACCTGATAGCGCGGCAGATCCGTCGCCAGCTGAGCCACCTGCGAGCCGATGAGCAGCCCCAGCGACAGGACGATGCCGAGCGCGAGGAGCGTGGCGATGATCACCGAGGGCACGCGCCCGAGGCGGAGCCGGCGGAGAAGGTCGACAAGCGGCGCCAGCACGAAGGCGAGAAGCACCGCCACGACGATCGGGATGAACACCTCGCGCCCGAAATACAGCGCGGCGAGCACCACCACCGCGACGGCGAGGGTCATCACGCCCTGCGGACCGGGCGTCTCGGCCGCGGCGACCTCGGAGGTTGTGAAGGGAGAGCGAGGCTGGGCCTCAGGCATGGGCGGCGCGTCGGGTGCTACGATGTCGGGGAACAACGTCCGGAGGCGGAAAACGATCCTTGTCGGCCGCGCCGGGCGGGCGTCGCGCCGGCCGCGTCCCGGCACGTTGTCATGGCCGGGGCGGACGCCTAAAAGGCCGCTCCCGCATTCCCGCCAAGGACCGCTGATCATGCAGGACGTCGACGAGGCGGCGGCGCCCCGCATGCCGGGTGGGGCGTCCGGCGCCGTCCCGCCGCTCCGCGAGGAGGATGACGGCCACATCAACCCGGACTTCGTCGCCGCCGTGGGCGAGGCTGTCGGACGGGCCGACGGCGAGCGCGTGCGCGTTCTCACCGCCGACCTGCACGAGGCCGATGTCGGCGACCTCCTCGAAGCGCTCGAGCCGGGGGACCGTCCGGCATTCATCGAGCTCCTCGGGCGCGACTTCGACTTCACTGCCCTGACCGAGGTCGACGACGCGATCCGCGAGGACATCCTCGAGGAGCTGAAGCCGGAGACCGTCGCCGAGGGCGTGCGCGAACTCGATTCCGACGACGCCGTCTCGATCCTCGAGGACCTCGACGAGGCCGACCGGGCCGAGATCCTGGAGCGGCTGCCGGCGGCCGAGCGCGACGCCCTCAGGCGCTCGCTCGACTACCCGGAGGATTCCGCCGGCCGCCGCATGCAGGCGGAGTTCATCGCCGTGCCGCCCTTCTGGACGGTCGGCCAGACCATCGACTTCATGCGCGAGACGGAGGATCTGCCCGACACCTTCTACGAGATCTTCGTCGTCGACCCGACCCACCACCTGTGCGGGACCGTGCCGCTCGACAAGCTGCTGCGCTCGAAGCGGCCGGTGCGCATCGCCGACATCATGCGCGACGACCCGGACGTGGTGCGGGCCACCGACGACCAGGAGGACGTCGCCCGCGTCTTCCAGCATTACAACCTCGTCTCGGCGGCGGTGACCGACGAGAGCGGCCGGCTCGTCGGCGTCATCATGATCGACGACATCGTCGACGTGATCGAGGAAGAGGCCGACGAGGACCTGAAGGCGCTCGGCGGCGTCAACGCCGAGGAGGAGCTGTCCGACGACGTGCTCTACACCGTGCGCAGCCGCTTTCCCTGGCTCCTCGCCAACATGGTGGCGGCCCTCGTCGCCTCCAGCGTCATCCGCCTGTTCGAGGATTCGATCGAGCGCATGATCGCCCTCGCGGTGCTGATGCCGATCGTCGCCTCGATGGGCGGCAACGCCGGCACGCAGACCATGACCGTCACCGTGCGCGCCCTCGCCACGCGCGATCTCGGCCGGGCCAATGCCTGGCGCATCATCCGCCGCGAGGTTTGCGTCGGCATCCTCAACGGGCTCGGCTTCGCGGTCATCATGGGCGTGATCGCGGCGCTCTGGTTCGGCGTCGCCGATCTCGGCGTCGTGATCGGGCTCGCCCTCCTCACGGTGCTGTCGGTCGCGGCCCTCGGGGGCATCCTGATCCCGCTGCTCCTCAACCGGCTCGGCGTCGATCCGGCGGTCTCGTCCGGCCCTTTCGTGACGACCATCACGGACATCGTCGGCTTCTTCGCCTTCCTCGGCATCGCCACCCTGTGGTTCGGTCTCGGCTAAGCATGATGCATGTCGCGCGCGAATCCGAACCGTTGGCCGCCTCGCGCGTTACCGTCTCGATGCTTGAGAAGGAGGCCAAGCCATGAACGAGCCCGGTCAGAAGAGCGCTGCCCACGCCGAAGTGGATTTGGCGCGGCTCGAACAGACTCTGTTGGCGTCCATCAAGCTGATGAAGCGCGGCCGGCGCGAGATGGAGCGCATGCGCCGCAAGTCCGGCCGGCACGAGCACGCCGACGGGAGCGGCCCGGCGGCCTGACGAGGTCTCCCCCGCCTCAGGCGCGGCCGTTAACCATTGCCGCCGAATCCGACGCGCGCCGCCCTTGACGGGTTGTCCTGCAACCGTCCGTCGCGCGTCTAAATCCCAAGCCTTGCCAAGGCTTACGGTCATCGGCGCCGCCGGTGTTGCCGAAATGCTCTAGCTTGGCCGGGCCCTGCCCGTTAACACTTCCTCAGAACAACCAGGGCAAAGCTACCCTCCTTAGGGACGGGTTTGACGACATGGCGGAACCGAGTTCGGGCCGCCGCGTGGCGTTCGTCGCGCGGGCTCTCCTAACAACTGCGTTCGTCTCGCTGCTCGGCGCCTGCGCCAGCCAGACGACCACGTATTATCCCCAGAAGGGGGACGTGCGGCCCCACCCCAAGGTGGCGCGGGCCCATACCTTGCCGATCCACGGCATCGACGTGTCCCGCTACCAGGGCAAGATCGACTGGGCCGCGGTGCGCGGCGCCGGCACCCAGTTCGCCTTCATCAAGGCGACCGAGGGCGGCGACTACGTCGATCCGCGCTTTCTGGAGAATTGGCAGGGCGCCCGCCGAGCCGGGGTGCCGCGCGGCGCCTACCACTTCTTCTTCTGGTGCCGGCCGGCGCACGAGCAGGCCGCTTGGTTCAAGCAGAACGTGCCGGTTGATCCGGAGGCCCTACCGCCGGTGCTCGACCTCGAATGGAACGGCCATTCCCGCACCTGCCCCTTCAAGGCGACGCGGGAGGCGGCGCTGGAGCACACCAAGCTCATGCTGCGCGAGATGGAGGCGCATACGGGCAAGCGGCCGATCATTTATACCGACATCACCTTCCACCGCGAGGTGCTCGAGGGCGAGCTGCCCGATTACCCGCACTGGGTGCGCAGCACCGCCGCCGAGCCCCACGAGCGCTACAGCAACCGCAGCTGGACCATGTGGCAATACACGACCACCGGCCGCGTGCCCGGCATCGAGGGCGACGTCGACCGCAACGCCTTCTATGGCGGCGACCAGGAATGGGCCGCGTTCCTGGCGACCAACTGCGATCCGCGCCAGTTCCGTCAATTGGCCGCGCGCGGCTCGTGCACGGGCACGAGCGCCTGGGCGCAAAAATAGCCGTCATTCCGGGGCGCGGGCAAAGCCCGCGAGCCCGGAACCCATAACCGCTATCGTCTCAGGATAAAGCGCGGCCAACACGCTGCAACCGATCCTGTACTGCCGGCGTTTATGGGTTCCGGGTTCGACCCTGCGGGCCGTCCCGGAATGACGTTATTGGTTGAGCACGGCATAGAGATCGGTCCAGTCGGGGTTCATGTCCTCGATCAGGTTGATTTTCCAATCGCGGCGCCACTTCTTGAGCGCCTTCTCGCGCGCGATGGCTTCGTCGATGCGGTCGTATGCTTCATACCAGACCAGCCGCTCGACACTGTATGTCGCCGTGAAGCCCGGAATGTGCTTCGTCTTGTGCTCCCACACTCGCCGCGACAGGTCGTTCGTCACGCCGAGATAGAGCGTTCCGGGGCGGCGGCTGGCCAGCATGTAAACGTGATACGCCATCGCTCCAAAACCGTCATTCCGGGGCGCGGGCAAAGCCCGCGAGCCCGGAACCCATAACCACCATCATCACAGAAAAGCACGCGACGGACACGGTGCGGCTTCTGCTGCCCCGCCGGCGTTTATGGGTTCCGGGCTCGCGCCTTCGGCACGCCCCGGAATGACGATGCTCCGTCCAAACTCGGTGCTATAACGGCGCACACGTCATCAAGCATGAGGCGCGCCATGATCCCGAACGCCGCCCGCGAG
>DASQLE010000319.1:0-3617 GCA_035630175.1 Beijerinckiaceae bacterium | reverse complement strand
CCTTGCCGGCGTGCCGCTCGTCCGGGTTGATCCACGAGATGCAGAAGACGGTGAGCCCCTGCGCGACCGCCCAGCGGATGAAGCTTTTGTCGCGGTTGAGATCGAGGATGTAGAACTTGTTGATCCACGGCGGGACGATGAGAAGCGGGCGCTTCAGGACCGTCTCGGTGACCGGCTCGTATTGCATGAGCTCGATGAGCTCGTTGCGGAACACGACCTTGCCGGGCGTATCGGCGATGTTGACGCCGACCTCGAACTTGGACGGATCGGTCTGGCGGATCTTGATCTCCCCATGGCCGGCCTCGATGTCCTCGACGAGCATCTGCATGCCGCGCACGAGATTGGCGCCGTTTTCCTTGAGGGTCTCGCGGATCAGCTCCGGGTTGGTCGGGACGAAGTTCGACGGCGACAGGGCGCTCGACAGCTGGCGCAGGTAGAAATGCGCCTTGAGGCGGGTGTTCTCGTCGATGTGCTCGGCCTCGTCGACGAGGGATTCGGCCCAGCGCGAGGTCAGGAGATAGGCCTGCTTGATGAAATCGAAGAACAGGTTCTCCGACCATTCGGGATCGCGGAAGCGGTTGTCCTTGGGGTCGGGCACGGCGACCGGTTGCGCCTCGTCGCCTTGCAGGCGCTTGAGGGTGCCGATCCACAGGCTCAGGAAGTCGGTCGCGAGCCGCCCCTGCGCCTCGATCGCTTTCTGCGGGTCGCGCAACACGTCCTCGGCCACTTGGCCGAGGGTCTTGACGATATCGCCAACCTCGTCGGCAAGGCCCGTATTGGCGCGGCGTTCCTCGGTCGGCTTCAGATAGGCGGCCGTCGCCTTGCCGGCCTCCTCGATGAAGCGGGCCATGTTGCGCGACAAGGCCTCGAAATCCGGCAGGGGCAGGTTCGCCGTGTCGTCGCCGTGCGCCTTCTCCATGAGACCTCCCGGACGGCGCAGCACGCAGCCGTGTTTTCGACACGTTAACGCCTTACCGGCGAGTTTTGCTAGAGCGAACGAGAAGGATCCCGAAGGGGTTCCGACGCTCTGGACGGGGGTCCATGACGACACGATTTTCTGCCCACTTCCGTCGGCTCTGTCTCGCGGGAGCTCTTTGCGGCTTGGCCGCCTGCTCCGGAGACGCCAATCCGGTCCGCGATTCTCTCGTGGCGACGGGCGTCGGCGCCCAGCCGAAGCCGGCGCCTGATTTCGTAGCCGCCTCGCGGCCGCAAACGCTCGACTACATCCCGGTCGGCACGGCTCCGGCCAAGACCGCCGCCAAGAGCGCCGATCAGGTCAAGGCGGCGGAAGCCGCCATGGACAAGACCCGCACCGCCAACGAGAGCCAGGCCGCGGCGGCCCGCCGGCTCGGCTCGACGCCGGCGCCGACCGCCCCGTCCGTGCCGCGCAGCCCTTAACCGCCTCAACCGTTCCCGCCTCGACAGGCCTGCCCATAGCCGCCAAGCGATGCTAGGGAGGAAGGCGAGGCGGGCGGCCGCCGCCTCCACAAGGATTCGTTGCCCGATGAGCGATTTCCACCGCATCAAGCGCCTGCCGCCTTACGTCTTCGAGCAGGTCAACCGCATCAAGGCGGCGGCGCGGGCGGGGGGCGCCGACATCATCGACCTCGGCATGGGCAACCCGGACCTCGCGGCGCCGCCGCACGTGGTCGCCAAGCTGTGCGAGACCGCCGGCAAGCCGCGCACCGACCGCTACTCGGCCTCGAAGGGCATCGCCGGTCTGCGCCGGGCCCAGGCCGGGTATTACGAGCGCCGTTTCGGCGTGAAGCTCAATCCCGACACGCAGGTGGTCGCCACCCTCGGCTCCAAGGAGGGCTTCGCCAACATGGCGCAGGCCATCACGGCGCCCGGCGACGTGGTGCTCGTGCCGAATCCGAGCTACCCGATCCACGCCTTCGGCTTCCTGATGGCGGGCGGCGTCATCCGCTCGGTGCCGTGCGAGCCCTCGCCCGCTTTCTTCCCGGCGCTCGAGCGGGCGGTCGATCACTCGATCCCGAAGCCGATCGCCATCGTCGTCTGCTATCCGTCGAACCCGACCGCCTGCGTCGCCTCGCTCGATTTCTATCGCGACCTCGTCGCCTTCGCCAAGAAGCACGAACTAATCCTGCTCTCGGATCTCGCCTATGCGGAGGTCTTTTTTGACGGCCAGCCGCCGCCCTCCGTGCTGCAGGTTCCGGGCGCGGTGGACGTGACGGTCGAGTTCACCTCCCTATCGAAGACCTTCTCCATGGCCGGCTGGCGCATGGGCTTCGCGGTCGGCAACGAGCGCCTGCTGGCGGCGCTGGCGCGAGTGAAGTCGTACCTCGATTACGGCGCCTTCACGCCCGTGCAGGTGGCGGCGACGGCGGCCCTCAACGGACCCGACGATTGCATCCGCGAGATGCGCGCCGTCTACAAGCGGCGCCGCGACGTGCTCGTCGATGCCTTCGCCAAGGCCGGCTGGCCGATCCCGAGCCCGAGCGCGTCGATGTTCGCCTGGGTGCCGATCCCGGAAAAATTCCGCCCGCTCGGCAGCCTCGAATTCTCGAAACTCCTGGTCGAGAAGGCGGACGTCGCGGTGGCGCCGGGTATCGGCTTCGGCGAGCACGGCGACGATTACGTGCGCATCGCCCTCGTCGAGAACGAGCAGCGCATCCGCCAGGCCGCCCGCAACATCCGCCGCTTCCTCGACACCGCCGACAAGACCCTCCACAACGTCGTCCCCATGGCCAAGGTGGGGTGAGCTGTCATCCCCGGCGGCCCGCAGGGCCGGGAAGGTGATCCAATGCCACGCTTCAACAGGGAGTCGGGTCGAGATCGAGCCAGCCTTCCTGTCATCCCCGGCGGCGCGAAGCGCCGGGAAGGGGATCCAGGAGCGCCTCAACAGGCCGTCGGATCGAGATCGAGCCAGTTCGGGTTGGAAGCCTCGATCATCTCAGCTTCCACGCCCGATTCCAGCCCTTCAGCTGCTTCTCGCGCGCAATCGCTTCGTGAATGTCACCGTAGCGCTCGGCATATACAAGATTTGTAACGCGGTACTTCCTCGTGAAGCCGGGACAGCAAGAGCTTTATGCTGCTCGAGCCGGCTGACGAGATCGTTCGTCACGCCAATGTACAGGGTTCCGTTGCGCCGGCTTGCCAGGATGTAGACGGCGTAGCGCTCGTTCACGGCGTTCCTGGATCCCCTTCCCGGCGCTTCGCGCCGCCGGGGGATGACAGTCAGGTCGCAAAAATCCGGTCGAGCTTCGCGGCCATGATGAAGTCGTTCTCGTGCAGGCCCTTGATCTTGTGGGTGTAGAGCGAGACGCTCGCGTAGCCCCAGCCGAAGGTGATGTCCGGATGGTGGCCCTCGGCCTCGGCGAGGTCGGCGGCCTTGCTGACGAAGGCGAAGGCCTCCGCGAAATCCTTGAACGGAAAGCGCCGCTCGATGCGGTCGGGGCCGTCGCGCACCGTCCAGTCCGACGTCTCGCGGCGGTGCGCCTCGACCTCTTCTCGGGTGAGCGGCGGGACGCCGCCGCGGCACGGCGTGCAGGTTTTGGAAACGAGCGGTTCGGATGAGGACATGAGGAACTCCTTAATGTCATCCCCGGCGGCCCGCAGGGCCGGGAAGGGGATCCAGACTCACGCGCGACGATGCT
>DASQLE010000318.1:0-11837 GCA_035630175.1 Beijerinckiaceae bacterium | reverse complement strand
CCCCTGGTCGAGACGAGTTGGAGAAACGGATGCGCATCGCGGTTCTAGTGGGAATAGTCTTGGGAGGCCTCCTTGCTGCCGGTCCGGCGAACGCTCAAGCGCAGGCCCCAACTCAGGATCAGCCGTCCGCCTCGGCTTCCGGCGCGGAAACCAAGGAGCTTCTCGAGGCGGCCCGGGCGACTGCCAAAGCCGCGCGCGAGAATGTCGATTACGCCCGCGTCGTACCCGACATCCTGACCCAGATTCTCGCTAAGCTCGACAAGATCGAAGACAAGCTCGACAAGGTCGAGAACGCGGTCAAGGCGGCCGCACCGCGCCGCGGCAACGCCCGCTGAGGCGCCTTCGCCCAGCAGCGGCGCACGGAACGGACCTGCGGCGAGCCTCGTTTCCTCCTCAGACCTCGAGGACGCCCATGATCAGGCTGATACTTCTCATCGCGGTCGTCGCCATTGGCGCCGACGCCCTTCTCAACAACGGCGCCTACACGCAGGCGGCTTGGCGCGAGCTTTCTTCGTATGCCGTGAGCATTCAGGGCTCCGGGCTGGATACAAAGGTCGGCGTCGAGAAGCGCGATTAACGCCAGCACGCTCCTTTTCCCGCGAGGCGGAAGAGGTGAGGTTGACCGGAACGACTTCGCGGCTCTCGCGTTCGGCTGAGGACCTTCGGGGAGAATCGCTATGTCCAACGCCATGACCCTCTTCGAAGGGCCGCCCAACCTTTCCTTCAACGAACGCGCCATCTCGGTCGTAGCCGGACTCGGCTTGGCGGCGGCGGGCGTCAAGCCTCGCCCGAATCCGCTTCTCAACATCCTGGCACTGCTGGGCGGAGCCTATCTCGCCTACCGGGGCGCGACCGGCCATTGCCCGGTCAAAGCCGCCATCGACGACGTCGCCGGCCAGGGCCGGATCGCCGGCGACGGTTCGAGCGGAGCCCTGTCGGGCAGCGCAGTGGCACGCCAGCCCTGATGCGGCGAGGCGCCCGGCGAAGGTGCCGGGCGCCTCGCGCGATCATCTCAAGGGATGCGCTTTCAGTAGGTGCTGTCGGTGGTGCGGCGGCCGGCGATCACGCCCCAGATCCCCAGGACGATGATGGCTCCCACGATCGCTCCGATGAAGCCGGCTCCTTCGCCTGGCCGATACCAGCCGAGCGCCTGGCCGAGCCACGTCGCCAGGAAGGCGCCGACGATGCCGAGAATGGTCGTCAGGATGAAGCCGCTCGGCTCGTTCTTCCCTGGCATGATGAACTTGGCGACCACGCCCGCCAGGAAACCGATGATGATCGTCCAGATGATGCCCATAGCCTGTCCTCTACTGCCTCGACAGGAACGGAACGCTTGGGCGCGCGCCCCGGTTGCATCGCCGGGGCGCTCCTTTCTGGCAGGATGCGAGCCGCCCGTCGCCGCCCCGACCGCTTCAGGGCGTCAGAACACGGTTTGATGGCCAAGGGGCCGTGAACTACTCGCAGACGGTGCGGCGGCGGACCTCCCAGCCCCAGCCCGGCACCCAGACGCGCTGACGCTCGGCCACGCAGGTCTCTTCGGCGCGCTCGACATAGACGCGCCGCGGCGCGCGTTCCACGTAGACGCGCCGAGGCGCCGGCTCCACATAAACGCGCCGCGGCGCCGGCTCGACGTAAACCGCGCGCGGCGGCGGCGGCGGCAAGGGTTGCGCATTGGCCGCGACGGCGGCGCCGATGGCGAACCCTCCGAGAGCGCCGAGGGCGGCGGCGCCGCCGGGAGACAGATCGCCGGCGGAAGCCGGTGCCGAGATGGCGGCGAGCGAGCCGGCCGTTACAGCCAGGACAAAAAATTTCTTCATGGCGAGGACCCCGAGTGGTCCGTGAGCTTTCCCAGACAACCGTTAACGGTCTGTAAAGGGTGCCGGGCTCCAATGTGTCGCCAGCGAGCGGCGCGGCCGCAAACGCGCCATCCGGCAAACCGCCAAAGGCTTGCGATGTTTGAAAGCTGGTTCGGGCTCACGTTCGACGCGACGCTTCTCGCCTTCGAGAGCCACCGTGTGGTGAGCTTGCGTCTGGCGCATCTCGCCACCGCCGGTCCCGCCGGCGGCGCGGAAGCGCAACGCATGGTCCTGGAGAAGGGCACCGCCTTTCTCGAAGCGGCCACCACCCTGGCCTCCGGCGGCTCGGCGCGGACTGTGATTCGGCGCTATCGCACCCATGTGCGCGCCAACGAGCGCCGCCTGAGGCGCCACCCACTCTGACAGATCTTCTCGGCCCGTCCCGCGACGATCCGGCGATGCGGCCGGCCTCGCAAGGACCCTCTCAGCGCGGCTGAGCCGTCCCGTGATACTTGAGGTCGAGACCTGCCAGGGCGATCAGCGGCGGCGGCAGGGCGACGCCGGCGCGTCTCATCTCCTGCGCGGCGCTGCGGCACCCGGCAATGTCGTTGCCGGCGGCTGCGGCCTTGGCCTTCTCCACGGCCGCTGGTGTCGGCTTCGGGGCGCCCGGACCGGCTGGCGCGGCCGGTTGCGGCGCCGGCTGCTGAGGCGGTTGCGCCTGCGTCACCGCAGGGCTCTGGCCGGCCGCCTGCGGCCCTGGCGTGCCCTGCGAATTCGCCTGCGGAATCGGACCGCTGATGCCCGACTGAGTCGGGACGCCCTGTCCGGACGGCTGCGCGGCGGTGTTGGCGGCGGGCGATTGCGGCGGCGCCGCGACGGCGGTCTGCTGGGCCGGCGACGCCTGCGGCGCCCCCGCGGCGGCTTGCGTTTGGGCAGCTTGCGTCTGAGCGGCTTGGGTCTGAACGGGCGCGGCCGGCGAGCCGGAAGCGGCGGGCGCGGGAGCCGGCGGCTCGAGGAACGCGACCAGTTCCCGGCATATATTGGCGGGACGGCCGCTCGCCTGCGGCGCAGGCCCGGGCTGGGTCGCGTCCATCGCTGGCCCCGGCTGCATGGCGGCGGGCTGCGCCGGCGCGGCTGGCGGCAAACCTCCCGGCGAGGGGACGGCCGCCGGCGGCTGCTCGGGCGGGCTTGCGGTTTGCGCGGCGAGCCCGGCCGGCAACAAAGCCGTCGTGGCGATCAGTGCGGCAAGGACGGCGCCTCTCATCATGGATCTCCCTAATCTTTCTCCGCTCATCCAACCGTGGACGGCGCCGCCTGTCCAGATGCGCGTGCATCGCATTCACATGCGGACTATCGCTTCGGCGGACCCTGAGGCCGCTGTTGCGGCTGCGGCTTGCCGGCTGGAGGCGGCGGTTCCTCCGCGCCGAGCTGCGCCTTGACGACAAGCGACGCCAGCGGGCTCGCCACCTCCACGAGCTCGGCTTTGGTCAAGCCGGCCTGCGGATCATAGGTTCCGGTGAGCATGACGATGCGTCCGAGATGCGGGGCGAGGTCCAACGGCAGGGCGGCGACGGCGCCCGGCGCAGCGGCGGCCGTCACCGGGATCGGCTTGGCCTCGATGCCGTCCGCCTTCTCGGCATTGGTGAACACGACGGCGATCTCGTTCTTGCCGGTGACGACGCCGAGAAAGCAGATCTCCTCGGCCGTGCGGCAAGGGAAAATGGGCGGCGGCGCGGGCGCCGCCGGCTGAGGCGGCGGCTTGCCCTGCGGCCCGGGCGGGCGCCCTTGCTGCGCTGCGGCGGAGGATACAAGGAGGGCGACAGCCGCGACCGCGACGACTTTGCGCATGATGACGCTCCTTTCCCGAGCCTCGCTCCTTCGATCGCGGCGCGTGTCGATCGAATCAGCAAAACGCTTGAAAGTGATTAGCCCGCCAGAAATCGAGCACGCTGTTCTCCAAAAGCTTGCTTTAGACCGTCTTACGCCCAGCGGGAGCGGCTTGGGAACCAGCGCCGCAAGGCCGCGTAGAACAGGGCCGTGCCCAGGCCGAACATGCCGTTGATGACCGGACCGGCCCACATCCGCGCCGGGTTGAACCCTTGCGCGATCGGCTGGCCGCGTAACGGAGCGACCACGAACCAGCCGACCAGGGTCGGACCTATGGCGCCGAACACGAATCCGGCCAGCCAAAGGGGCCAGCTGCGCGGAAAGCGATCGGCGATCAAGGCGAAGACACAGCCCCACAATCCTCCCCAGAAAGCGAGATTGAGGAATTGCGGCACACCGAAGGGAGCGACCGACCGCCAGGAATAGGGATTGCCTTGAATCGCCCCGAAAGCGGTCAGCAGCCAGACCGTCGCCTGATGCACGGTAAGCGTGGCGAGGGCGCCGGCCGCGAAACCGATCACCAACAATAGGCCCAGGGACGGTCTTTCCGGTAAGAAGGAGCTCATGCGCGTCTCCATGGACGGGTCGCGCCTCGCCGATGCAGCCCTGGCGACGCCGGCCGCTCCCGCCCGCCGCGGTTCCCCCCGCTCAGAGCAGAGCCTCGCCGGCGAGGATCGCAAGCACCAGGAGCACGAGGAAGATCGCCAGGAAGATGCCGAACAGGATCTTGGCAATGCGGGCCGCGCCGGAAGCGATGCCCGTGAAGCCGAGCGCGCCCGCCACGAGCGAGACGACGAGAAAGATGATGGCCCATTTCAACATGGCGGCTGAGTCGCTCCGGGACGGATAAGGCAACGCTGCGCGAGGGTATCGGGCATAGCGTGTCCGGCCAACCAGGCTCCGGTGCCCTCACGGCAAAAAACAACCGCCTGTTTCCAGGCGGTTGCCAGGGTCTCGATCCCCACGGGAGATCACATCCCCCAATAGGGAGTCGCATTGTAATAGCGGTGGACGTGTTCTTCCCAATCACGATCGAATGATGCGTCGCGCCCTTCGGCGCTGCGGCGGGGAGCGCCGCGCAGCTGATCCTCGGTGAGGTTCAGCTCGTAGGCGTCGAGGGCGGTGTTGTATTTGAGAACGCCCCACGGCAGCGTGTAATATTCCTCGCCAAGGCCCATGAAGCCGCCGAAGCTCATCACCGCATAACCGACCTTCCCTGAGCGCTTCTCGATCATGACGCGCTCGATGGTGCCGATCTTCTCGCCGTCGGTCCGCCGTACCGGAGTTCCTTCCACCTTGTCGCTGGCGATGAGGGAGTGCGTTTCGCGGGTGTCGCTGGTCGGGCTCGCGGTCGAGCTGTTCAACGTATTCGGCATGCGCTCCTCCTCATAAGGTTAGCTGGAGGGACAACGCGGATCGTCAGCCTGTCGTTCCGCTCGCGGGCGGGCGGCGGCGGGATGATGCAAGGCTTGCGCGAGCCGGCACGAGCCCGCAAACCGCATGTCATGCGAGCCTTCGATCCTCTTCCCATCGATGCCGCCCTGCCGGATCTGACCGCCGCCCTGCGCGCCCGGCCGAACGCGGTGCTGGTGGCGCCGCCCGGCGCCGGAAAGACGACGCGGGTGCCGTTGGCGCTGCTCGACGAGCCGTGGGCGCGCGGCGGCAAGCTCATCCTTCTCGAACCGCGCCGGCTAGCCGCCCGCGCCGCCGCCGACCGCATGGCGCAAAACGTCGGCGGGGAAGTCGGCGGCATCGTCGGCCTGCGCATGCGGCTCGGCTCGAAAATCGGACGCACGACGCGCGTCGAGGTCGTCACCGAGGGGGTGTTCGCCCGCATGATCCTCGACGACCCTGCCCTGACAGGGATCGCGGGCGTGCTCTTCGACGAGTTCCACGAGCGCTCCCTCGACGCCGATCTCGGCCTCGCCCTCGCGCTCGATGCGCAAGGGGCATTGCGCGAGGATCTCCGCCTTCTCGTCATGTCGGCCACGTTGGACGGAGCGCGCGTCGCGGGCCTCCTCGGCGATGCGCCCGTCATCCGTTCGGAGGGACGCGCGTTTCCGGTCGAGACGCGCTACCTCGGCCGAGACCCCGACCGGCGCATCGACGAGCTCGTCGCCGACGCCATTGTGCGGGCGCTCCGCGCTGATCCCGGATCGCTGCTCGTGTTCCTGCCCGGCCAGGGCGAAATCCGCCGCGTCGAGCGGCTGCTGCGCGAGCGCATCGCCGACCCGGCCGTCGACCTCGCGCCGCTCTATGGAGCGCTCGACCGGGCTGAGCAGGACCGGGCCGTCGCCCCGTCGTTGCCGGGGCGGCGCAAGATCGTGCTCGCCACCTCGATTGCCGAAACCTCGCTCACCATCGAAGGCGTGCGCGTGGTGATCGATTGCGGGCTGTCGCGCGTGCCGCGCTACGAGCCCGACATCGGCCTGACGCGTCTCGAGACCGTGCGCGTGTCGCGGGCCGGGGCCGACCAGCGCCGCGGGCGCGCCGGCCGCACGGAGCCGGGCGTGTGCTACCGGCTGTGGCACGAGGCGGCGAACGGGGCGCTGGAGCCGTATGGGCGGCCCGAGATCCTCTCCGCCGACCTGTCGTCGCTCCTTCTCGATTGCGCCGCCTGGGGCGTCACTGACCCGGCGATCCTTCCCTTTCTCGATGGACCGCCGCGAGCGGCCTTGAGCGAAGCGCGCGCGCTGCTTGCGGATCTCGGCGCGCTCGATGGCGACGGCCGCTTGACCGAGATCGGCCGGCAGCTCCGCGCCCTGCCGCTGCCGCCGCGCCTCGCCAAGATGGTCGTGACGGCCGGGAGCGAAGGCCGCGCGCGCGAGGCCGCCGACCTCGCGGCGGTGCTCGTCGAGCGCGGCCTCGGCGGCGACGCCGTCGACGTGAGCGAACGGATCGAGCGCTTCCGGCGCGACCGCTCGCACCGCGCCGACGACATGCGCCGACTGGCGCGCGGCTGGGCGGCCGCGGCCACCTCTCCCCTGGAGGGAGAGGTCGAGCGCACCGGAGGTGCGCCGGGCGAGGGGAGAGGCGCGGCATCTCCGGTGGGGGCAGCGCTGCCACCCCCACCCGGTCGCAGCGATCGCAGCGAAGCGACCTCCCCCATCCATGGGGAGGGAGCCGGGCCGCTTCTGGCGCTCGCCTATCCGGACCGTCTCGCCAAGGCGCGCGGCCGGGCGGGCGAGTTCCTGCTTGCGAACGGGCGCGGGGCGGCTCTCGACGCGCACGAGCGCCTCGCCCGCGAGCCGTTCCTGGCCGTCGCCGAGATCACCGGCGGCGGCGCCTCGTCCCGCATCGTCGCCGCCGCTCCGATCAGCCTCGCCGAGATCGAGGAGGCCGCCGGTGCGCGCATCACGGATGCCGAGGAGACGACGTTCGACCGCGACGCCGGCGCCTTGCGCGCCCGCGCCGTCCGCCGGCTCGGAGCGCTGGTCCTGAGCGAACGCCCCCGTCCGATCCCGGCGACGGACGATGCGGCGCGCCTTCTCGCCCGCGGCCTCGCCGGGCTTGGGCTCGATGCGCTGCCGTGGTCGAAGGCGCTGGCGCAATGGCGCGAGCGCGTCCTGTTTCTGCGCCGCAGCGAAGGCGAGGAATGGCCCGACCTGTCGGATGCCGCCTTGCAGCGCTCCGCTGAGACGTGGCTCGCTCCGCATCTCGTCGGCAAGGCAGGCCTTGCCGATCTCGGCGCCGACGATCTCGCGGCGGCGTTGCGGGTGCTGCTGCCCTGGCCGCTGCAGCGCCGGCTCGAGACGGAGGCGCCGACGCATGTGGAAGTGCCGACGGGCTCGCGCATTCCGGTCGATTACGGCGCCCCCGACGGGCCCGTCCTCGCGGTCCGCGTGCAGGAGCTGTTCGGGCTCGACGCGCATCCGAGCATCGCCGGCGGGCGCGTGCCGTTGATCCTGCACCTCCTGTCGCCGGCGCACAGGCCGATCCAGATCACGCGCGACCTGCCCGGATTCTGGCGCGGCTCCTGGGCGGCCGTGAAGGCCGACATGCGCGGGCAATATCCGAAGCATCCTTGGCCCGACGACCCCCTCTCCGCGCCGCCGACCCGCCGCGCCAAGCCGCGCGGGAGCTGACCGATTCAGTTGCCCATGCGCTCGCGCCATTGCGTTTCGCCGATCAAGCAATCGGTGCGGCCCTCCTCGCGCGCTTGCGCGAATTGGACGAGCGGCGCCGGCGGCGAGAGATCGGCGATCTCGCGGATGACCTTGGTCCGGATCGCCTGCTGGAACTGCTCGCGCGAGCGCACCGGCTCCATGAAATGGCCGGGCCCGCCGATGACGCAGTCCTTGTAGTAGACGTCGAGGTTGGCGATATCGAGATAGCCGGGCCGCTTCAGCATGAGCGGCAGGCCGTTGATGGTGACGCCTTGCGCGAGGGCCTCGTCGCGCGCGACGGTCACCGGCCGCCCCTGGTTGTTGGCGCCGTCGCCCGAGACGTCGATGACCCGGCGCGTGGCGTCGACGCCGCTGCGCGCCAAGAGCTTCATGCCGTTGTCGATGGCGCCGGAGATCGAGGTGCGCTGCGCCCGCCGCACCGGCACGGCCGCGACCTTATCGGCAAAGCCGATGGCGCTCCCCGGCTCCTCGATCACCGTCCAGGGGACCATCACCTGCTGATCTCCCAATCCCGCCCATTCCATGTAGACGACGGCGATGCGGCCGAGCATGCCGCTGCGGATCGCCTCGTGCACGACCGGCGAGCGGAAGGCCTCGGCGAAGCCCTGCCGCTGCAGCGCGAGCTCCTCGACATCCATGGAATAGGAGATGTCGACCGCGATGACGAGCGCCAGATCGACCTCGACGTCGGCTTTCGCCGCGCCGGGCGCCAGGCTCGCGCCGGCCAGGATGAGAGGAAGGCCGATCACGCAGCGACGCAGGAGCCGAATCATCGCGCTTCTCCCGTTGATCACGACGCGTTGTGATGGAAGCAGTCAGAACGCGTCGAACGTGATCGATTCCAAGCAAGGACCACCCTGGCCTGAACAGCCGTGTCCGGCTGAACCCTCAGGACGAGCCTGCGTCAGTCTCGCAGCTTCGCTCGGTCATGCAAGACACGCGAGGCAGGACGAGCAAGAAGCCTGCCAACGCCGGGACAGGCTCCGGCGACCGCTCCGGCCTGGTTCCAACCTGTGCAAGCTCTGCCGTTCGTGACAAACCGGCGATCTCGTGATGCCGTCAAGGCACCTGGATGCGAGCCGTTTTGCGCACGCGCGCGATGATCTCGAGGGCGGCTCCGAAGGCCCCATCGGCGTCGAGACCGGTCGTGTCGAGGATCACCGCGTCTTCCGCCGGCCGCAGGGGGGCGGCGCTGCGCGTCATGTCGCGCTCGTCGCGCCGGCGGATGTCGGCGAGGATCGCCTCGAACTCGGCGAGTTCGTCCCGCGAGAGAAGCTCGCGGTGTCGCCGGCGCGCGCGCTCCTCCGGCGTCGCCGTGACGAACAGCTTGGCGTCGGCTGCCGGGCAGATGACCGTGCCGATGTCGCGCCCGTCGAGCACGGCGCCGCCGGGCTGCGCGGCGAACCGGCGCTGCAGGTCGAGCAAAGCGTCGCGAACGGGCTGGTGCGCAGACACGACCGAGGCGGCATCGCCGATCTCGCGCCCCTTCAGGCGCGGATCGTCGAGGCGGGCGACGTCGAGGACCTCGGCGGCGCACGCCGCCGCGGCCACGTCGCCGAGAGGCAGGCCGGCATCGAGAAGGCTCAGCGCCACGGCCCGGTAGAGGAGGCCCGTGTCGAGATGCGGCAGGCCGAGATGCTCGGCGAGCCGCTTACCCAGGGTGCCCTTGCCGGACGCGGCCGGCCCGTCGATGGCGATGATCATCGCTGCCTAATCCCGGATCGCGGCGCCGAGGTCGCGCATGAGCGGAATGAAGGCCGGGAAGCTGGTGGCGATCATGGCGCCGTCGTCGACGCTCATCGGCTCGCGGGTGGCGAGGCCCATGACCAGGAAAGCCATGGCGATGCGGTGGTCGAGATGCGTCTTGACCGTGCCGCCGCCGCGCGGCGGGGTGCCGGATCCCCGCACGACGAGATCGTCGCCGACGATGGCGGCGGCGATTCCGGCTTCGTGCAGGCCGGCCGCGACCGCGGCCAGGCGATCGGATTCCTTGACCCGCAATTCCTGGAGGCCGCGCATGCGCGTCTCGCCGTCGGCGAAGGCGGCCGCCACGGCGAGCACCGGATATTCGTCGACCATCGACGGCACGCGCTCGGGCGGCACGTCGACGCCGGTCAGGCGGCTCGCCCGCACGCGCAGGTCCGCGACCGTCTCGCCGCCCTCGTGGCGTTCGTCCAGCCGCTCGATATCGGCGCCCATCTCGAGAAGGGTCGTGATCAGCCCGGTGCGCAAGGGGTTCATCATGACGCCTTCGAGGACGACCTCCGAACCCGGCACGATCAGCGCGGCGACGAGCGGGAACGCTGCCGAGGACGGATCCGACGGGACCGCGATCGGCGCGCCCGTGAGGGTCGGCTGGCCGCGCAGGGCGATCCTGCGGCCGTGCCGCCCGTCCGGCTCGACACTCACCTCGGCGCCGAAATGGCGCAGCATGCGCTCGGTATGGTCGCGCGTCGCCTCGCGCTCGACCACGGTGGTGACGCCGGGCGAGTTGAGGCCGGCGAGCAGCACCGCAGACTTGATCTGCGCCGACGCCGCCGGGGTCTCGTAGGTGATCGGGATCGTCTCGCGCGGGCCGCGCAGCGTCAGCGGCACGCGCCCGCCCTCGGCCTGGCTCACCACGATCGTTCCCATCCGCTCGAGCGGGTCGAGGATGCGCCGCATGGGGCGCTTGCGCAGGGACGCATCGCCGTCGAAGGTGGCGGTGATGGGGTGGCTGCCGGCGACGCCCATCATGAGCCGCGCGCCGGTGCCGGCATTGCCGAAATCGAGAAGGCCCGCCGGCTCCGTGAGGCCGCCGATGCCGGCGCCCGTCACCCGCCACGAGCCCGGTCCCGTGCGGGCGACGCCCGCGCCGAGGGCGCGGCACGCCTCGGCCGTCCGCATGACGTCCTCGCCCTCGAGCAGCCCCTCGATGCGGGTCTCGCCGATGGCGAGGAGGCCGAGGATCAGGGCCCGGTGCGAGATGGACTTGTCGCCCGGCACGCGCAGCCGGCCCCGCAGCGGGGAGCCGCGCCCGGCGCTCACGGGCGAAGGGGTCGAATGGGCCGTCACACGGAGGATTCCCGGCGCGGGATCGTCCCGCTCGCGCGGGTGGTTAGCAGGCGTGTTTCGCCGTGTCATCCACTTGGTCATGCACTCGGTCATGCACTCGGTCATCCGCTCCCGAATCGGCGGCCATTCTCCATTTGACAGGCGTGGTTCCGGCGACTAACGGGAGCGCTCTCACGAATTCAGCAAGGCTTGTGACGGTGGCGAGACCCGAACTCGGCATGAAGCGCCAGTGCATGAACTGCGGCGCGAAGTTCTACGATCTGGCCAAGGATCCGATCGTCTGCCCGAAATGCGGCACGGCCTTCCAGGCCGCGGCTGCGGCGCCGGCCCGTGCCGCCGCTCCGGTGGCCGCCGCGCGCCGAGTCGTCGAGGAAGAGCCGGAGGTCGAGGCGGCCGGGCCGGAGATGGTATCGCTGGAGGAGGTCGAGGCCGGCGAGGCCGAGAAGGATCCGGTGATCGAGGACGATATCGAGGTGGCTGCCGACGTCGGCGGCGAGGACACCTTCCTCGAAGCCGAAGAGGAGGGCGACGACGACGTCGCCGGCCTCATCGACGGCGACATCGAGGACGACGAAGAGGCTTGAGAAAGCGGTCGCAGCCGCCTATAGAGACGCGCGTTTGATCCGCGGCTCCCAAACCGCGGCGTTGTCGTTGGGGCCATAGCTCAGTTGGGAGAGCGCTTGAATGGCATTCAAGAGGTCGGCGGTTCGATTCCGCCTGGCTCCACCACCCCTTTCATAGCCTAGGCAATCTAGCTCCTGCGATCAGCCTCTCTTGCTCCGTCAGCAACGGCGACGATCCTCGCGGCCACCGACCGGCTCAATCACCGAAGCTCATCGCCTCCGCTTACGCTTCCGCCCCGGCGAAAAGGCTCTTCTTGATGATGGCGTGAACGCCCCAGTTGCCGTCGACGACCTGCGTCACCCCAAAATCGACGGCGACCGAGATCAAGGTGATCGCCTCGTCCTCGCTC
>DASQLE010000317.1:0-3510 GCA_035630175.1 Beijerinckiaceae bacterium | reverse complement strand
GCTCGCCGACGATCGCGTGCGTGGTCGCGCCGGCCGAACAGGCTGTAGGCCAGGGCGCCGGCCAGGGCCGCGGCAGTGAAAACGAGCAGCGAGCGCGTCACGGCCGTGTTCGTCCCCGAATGCACGGCGGCAGGCGGGTTGAGCCTCGTGCCCGACGAGCGCAAGAGATGCTCGATCTGGTCCCGGCGGAACTCGACCGTGCGGATCAGGAGCTCGAAGGCGCCGCCGTCGCGCGCGATGTCGATCCGCTCGATGCCGTAGCGCGCGAAGCCGCCACCCTGCGCGAGGTTGTCCCTCGCCTCGTTGGCGGCGGCCCATGACGGATAACGCTGCGTAACCGTGACGATCTGCACCCTCTCCTCCTGCCGTTGTCGTAAACCGGTCGGTGCTGGCCGCTCGTAAGGGCTTCGCTCAACAGCCGACGCAGATGCCTTGCGTCGCCTTGCGCATGCGCTCCTGGGCGCGCTTTTCCTTATCGGTCTCGGCCGTGGCGCCCGCCGATCCGCCGGCGGCGCCGCCCGCGCCCGAGCGGTTGAGGTTGCTCGAGGAGGCGCTCGTTGCCGACGTGCCGGCGGCCACGCCCGTGCTGGGAGGCCGGCGCACCCCCGTGCTGCTGCCGCCGGCCGGCGGCGCGGCCGGGTTGCCCGACGTCGTGCCGGCCGGGCTGTCGGAGGGTCGGGCGGCGGGATTGCCCGATGTGACGCCGGCCGGGCTGCCTCCGGTCAGCGCCGCCGGATTGCCGGATTGCGTGCCGGCCGGAGCCGAGAATACGCCGCCGGTGGACGAACCGCCCGCTGCGCCCGGCGAGGCGCCGCCGGTCGAGCCGCCCGCCCCACCCGACGAGGAACCGCCGCTGCCACCGCCGGAGCCACCGCCGGAGCCTTGCGCGTAACCCGCGGCCGGAATGCCGGCGAGCGCGACAATCAGGATCGTGACAGCAATCGGGCGCATCGCTCGCCTCCCTTGGAATTCGTGGGGAATATAGGGGTTAACGCCACCGCGCGCCGCCGGTTGCGTGGCGCGTTGGCGCTTGTGACCGCCGCCCTCGCCGATTATGGGGAGCGTCCCGATCCCGACGCGGCGTGCAAAACCGATCCGTGCCATGACGAGCGTGGAGACAAGATCGTCGTGGCTGGTGGCGAGCGTCGCGCTCGCCATCCTGTCCGTCTCCTTCGGCGCGCCCTATGTCGGCATCGTCGCGCTCGACGCGATCGCCGGCGAGGTCGGCGGCGGGCGCTCCGTGCCGGCCCTCGCCGGATCGCTCGCCTGGCTGGGGTCCGGGATCGGCGGCCTCGCCATGGGGCGCATCGCCGAGCGCGTCGGCGTGCGCTGGACCGTCATGGTCGGCGGCCTGTCGATTGCCGCCGGCCTCACGCTGTCGGCCGGCGGCGAGGTCTGGCAGCTCTATGTCGGCCACGGCCTGTTGATCGGGCTCTTCGGCAACGGCGGCATCAACGCGCCGCTCTATGTCTATATCAGCCGCTGGTTCGATCGGCGGCGCGGCACCGCCCTCGCGCTCATCTCAAGCGGCCCCTACGTGGCCGGCGCCTTTTGGCCGCCCGTGTTCGGCCAGCTCGTCGCCGCCTATGGCTGGCGCCAGACGATGGTGGTCTATGCGGCCGTGCAGATCGTCACGATCCTGCCGCTCGCCGCCACCTTCCTGCGCGCCCCGCCCGATGCGGCGGCCGCCGGCGGCGGGGCGGCGGCGCTGCTGCCGCCGAAGGAGATCCGCCGCCTTCCGCCCAACGCGGTGCTGGCTCTCCTGTCGGCGGCCGGAATCCTGTGCTGCATCCCGATGGCCATGCCGCAAGGCCACCTCATCGCCTATTGCGGCGACCTCGGCATCTCGGCGACGCGCGGCGCCACCATGCTGTCGGTGCTGCTCGCCTGCGCCTTCCTCAGCCGCCAGTTCTGGGGCTGGCTGTCCGACCGGATCGGCGCCCTCAACACGGTCCTGATCTGTTCGAGCATGCAGGTGAGCGCGCTCACCGCCCTCATGCTGACCCAGGACGAGCTCGGCCTGTTCCTCGTGTCGGCGTTTTTCGGGCTCGGCTTCAGCGGCATCATCCCGGCCTATGCGCTCGCCATCCGCGAGCTGTTCCCGGCGAACGAGGCGTCCTGGCGCATCCCGGTCATGCTCATGTCGACGGCGACCGGCATGGCGATCGGCGGCTGGCTGGCGGGGGCGATGTACGACGCGTTCGGCTATTACGCCCCGGCTTTCGCCGCCGGCGTCGCCCTCAACGCGCTCAACGTGCTGATCGTCGGCACCCTCGTCGCCTTGCAGCGGCGGCGCAGTGCCGTTGCGGCAGCTCCCTCCTTGTCATCGCCGAGCCCGACACGGTGATGCCGAGCGCAAGCGTTGTTCCTGCGATCGTCTGGTTGTCAGAAGGCGCCGCGCCGGCTCAATCCTCCTGTTCCTCGACATGCGATTTGAGCCGCGCCAAAGCCTCGTCCCATTGCTTCGACACGTCATCGAGATAGGCGCGAAGCTCCTCGATCGGCTGCGGTTCAAGGGCGAACAGGCTTTCGCGCCCGACGCGGACGTTGCGTACCACGCCGGCGTTCGAGAGGACGCGAAGGTGTTTCGTCACTGCCTGCCGCGAGAGGCCCGTCCCGGCGGTCAGCCGGGAGATCGATTGCGGCCGGCCGAGGCTGAGCTTGCCGAGCACCGAGAGACGCGTCGCGTCCCCGAGAGCCGCAAAGACGGATGCGCGCGCCTCCAGCGGATCAATCCGGCGCTTGTTCGACATGCCGCGCGATGTTCTTGACCTGCTCGCTCCAGCCGCTCTCGTTCATGCGGAAGGCTTCGCGGCGACGCTTGGCCGGTATCTTGTCGAAGCCCGATTCGACGACGCGCAGCAAGGTTCCGCCGGCGACGCTCTGCAACGTGAACTCGACGAGGGTCGGCGGCTCGCCGGAATAATCCTGGTCCGGTTCGACCGCGTAGGGGTGCCAGGTGAACGAGAAGAGGCGCTCCGGCTCCATGGCCTGAACGACAGCCTCCCAGCGGAGATGCTCGTACCCTGGATGCGTAATCTGTCCGCGGCAAACCTGGCCCGGCACGAACGGGCCGTCGAGCCGGACGCCGAACCACGTGCCGAACTCGCGATGATCGGTCAGCGCCCGCCAGACGCGGGAAACCGGAGCCTTGAGCTCGAGGGTCTTTTCGATGCGGTCGGTCATTACGCAACCTCCTGGTTGCTCGTCGCGTAGCCCGAGCCGACCTGAAATGCAACCGTTTTGTTGCTCGTTTGATCCCGCCGCGCGAACGCGCCGTGAAACGTGAAGGATTGTTCGGAAGCACAGAACGGCTTCGCCGCTCAGAGTTGCCGCACACGTCCGGGCTGGAGGCCGAGCTTGCGAATGCTGTCGTGGGTCAGGGTGCCGGCCGGGAGAGCGTCCACCGCGCAGGTTGCCGACACCTTCGCGCGAACGGCTTCGATCGCGTTCTCAGGCGTTTCCTCCAGGACGACGTAGAGCATCCGCACAGAGCTGCTGCCGTGCCGC
>DASQLE010000316.1:0-4562 GCA_035630175.1 Beijerinckiaceae bacterium | reverse complement strand
CAGCCGTTCGGCGTGCTCCAGACGTAAAGCTCGATGGGGTTCGCGGGTGCGCTCGCCATGATGCCTCGTACCGCGCGCCGATTTGCGCGCTCGATCAAACGTCAACTCACGCCGCCGCGCGGGTTTCCTGCGGCAGCAGCGCTTCCGCCGGAGCGAAGCCCGGCAGCGCCTCGACCCGGCGCATCCATGCAGACAGGTTGGCATGGGCCGCCACGTCGTAGCCGGCTTCCGGCGCATAGGCGACGACGCCGTATAGGTCGATGTCGGCGACCGTCGGACCGTCGCCGACGGTCCAGTCGCGCCCGGCGAGGTGCTCGTCGAGGACCTTGAGCGCGGCTTTGCCGTCGATCTCGTGCTGGGCGAGGACGGCCGGATCGAGCTGGCGGAAGCCCGCCCGCGCCGCCCGCGGCCGGTAGACGTGCGGGGCCAGGCGGTCGAAATCCCAGAACATCCACTCGCGAGCGCGGATGCGCTCGTCGAGGCTGGCGCCGCCGAAGCGGCCGCTGCGGTCGGCAAGATATTCCAGGATCGAGGCGGACTGGCACAGATGCCGGCCGTTGTCGTTGTCGACGAGGAGCGGCACCTGACCGAAGCGCTGCTTGGCGAGGTAGGCCGGCCGCTTGTGCTCGCCCTCGCGCATGTTCACGTGTTCATAATCGAACGGCTCGCCGAGGAGGGACAGCATGAGGCCGACCTTGTAGGTGGGTCCCGAGCGGAAGGAACCGTGTAAGGTGTAGCGGGCGGGCATGGGCACTCCTGGGAAGGACGCACTTCTCGCGGAACGAGCGTTGCGCTCGCGCTTTGACCGCAGAGCGTAGCGGACAAGAGCGCAAGGGGAAAAGGGGGAGCAAGGATGAACGGCACCGAACGCGAGCGGCGCTATCTGCAGAGGACGGTGGCGTTCCTGGCCCTCATCCCGTTTGCCGCGGGCCTGTCCGGCGTCCTGTTCGGGCCGACTCTGCTGGACGATCGCGTCGGCGTCTCCACCGACAGCCAATACCGATACCTGTCGGGTCTGCTCCTCGGCATCGGCCTCGTTTTTTGGAGCACGGTTCCGGCCATCGAGGAGAAAACGGGCCGCTTCCGCCTGCTCGCGCTGCTCGTGGTGATCGGCGGTGTCGCGCGCCTGATCGGGCTCCTGCTCACGGGCTTGCCGTCGTTTGCCATGCTTGGCGGACTTTTCATGGAGCTCGTCGTCACGCCGATCCTCGCCCTGTGGCAGACCCGCGTCGCCAACGCCTACGCGGAGACGGCCGGCATCGCCGATCTGAAACGCGATCCGGCTTAAGCCCGAACGGGTCCTCGCGCCCAGCGTATGCGCTCTGCGTCCAGCCGGCTTGCTGCGAGGGGCGTGAAGCCTGCATGATCGTCGAGCATTTTCGAGTGAGGTGGTCCCGCCTCACGTCAAGAAAATGCGGCAAAGAGAACCGGAACCGATTCCATGTCATGGAATCGGTTCTGAGAATCGCGAAAGACGCCATGGCCGCGCCGATCACGCTCGACACCTACAAGGAGGTCATCCTCTTCCTGGCGATCGCCGGCGTGGTCGTGCCATTGTTCCATCGCCTGCGCGTCAGCCCGGTGCTCGGCTTTCTCGGCGCCGGCGCCTTGCTCGGCCCCTATGGGCTCGGCCGGCTCGCCGACGACGTTCCGATCCTGCGCTGGGTGACCATCGCCAACCGGGATGAGATGACGCATCTCGCCGAATTCGGCGTCGTCTTCCTGTTGTTCGTGATGGGGCTGGAATTGTCATGGGTGCGCCTGCGCCGCCTGCGGCGCCTCATCTTCGGGCTCGGCACGCTGCAGATCCTCGCCTGTTCGGCGGCGCTCGCCGCGATCGCCCTCCAGCTCGGCTTCGATCATATCCAGGCGATCGTGGCCGGCCTGGCGCTGGCCCTGTCCTCGACTGCGATCGTGCTGCCGGTGCTCGCGGAGGGCAAGCGTCTCAACACGCCGACCGGTCGGACGAGCTTCGCCGTCCTCCTGGCGCAGGATCTCGCCGTGGCGCCGATCCTGTTCACGGTCGCCCTGTTCGGCTCGGCCCAGGCCGGCGCCGACACGGCCGCGGCTTTCTTCACCGTGCTGTTCAAGGCCCTCCTGGCGCTGGTGCTGATCGTCGGCGCCGGTCGTGTGCTGCTGCGGCCCTTGTTCCGCTTCGTGGCGGCGACGCGCAGCCCCGAATTGTTCGTGGCGGCGTCGCTTCTCGTCGTCATCACGGCGAGCGTCGGCGCGGCCGCAAGCGGCCTGTCGATGGGGCTCGGCGCCTTCGTGGCCGGCCTGCTCCTCGCCGAGACCGAATACCGGCGCGCCGTCGAGGCGACGATCGATCCGTTCAAGGGCCTGCTGCTCGGCGTCTTCTTCGTCTCCGTCGGCATGGGATTGGATCCCGCCTGGCTGGCCATCAATCCCGGCTTGATCGTCGCCTTCGCCGTGGGGCTGATCGCCCTCAAGGCGGCCATCATCTTCGCCCTCGCCTCCCTCTTCCGGATCGACCGGCCCGTCGCGGCGGAGAGCGCCCTGCTGCTCGGGCCCGGCGGGGAGTTCGCCTTCGTGACGATCGGCGCGGCGGGCGCTGCAGGCCTCCTGCCCTCTTCCGTAGGCCAGCCGCTGCTCGTCGTCGTCACCGTCACCATGCTGACGATCCCGCTTCTGGCGCGGGTCGCCGCGCAGGCGGGCCAGCGCCTCCAGCGAAAAAAATCCGATGCCCTACCCGCGGAACCGCTGCCGCTCTCGGAAAAGGGCCGCGTCGTCATCGCCGGCTTCGGCCGGGTCGGGCAGCTCGTCGCCGACATGCTCGCCCGTCACGACATTCCGTACATCGCCGTCGACGCCGACGCCAATCTCGTTGCCGTCCAGCGCAGGGCCGGCAAGCCGGTTTATTACGGCGACAGCACGTCGGTGGAGTTCCTGCGCGCTTGCGGGCTCGACGGCGCCCGCGCCCTCGTCTTGACCCTTAACGCGCCGCGCGCCACCGAGGCGGTGATCGCTGCCGCCCGGCAGGCCCGCCCCGACCTGACCATCGTGGCGCGGGCCCGCGACGACCGGCACGCCGCCGCCCTCTACCGGCTCGGGGTCTACGACGCGGTGCCGGAGAATTTCGAGGCGAGCCTGCAGCTGTCGGAAGCGGTCCTCGTCGATATCGGTGTCCCCATGGGCCTTGTCATCGCTTCCATCCACGAGCGCCGCGACGAGTTCCGCAACGGCCTCAAGCAGACCGGCGAGCGGTCGGCGGAGGACAAGGTCGGCGAGTTCCGTGGGCGGAGGACGGTCGGCAAGCGGGCCTAATCACGGCGCGCACGGCATGGTGCCTTAGGCGACGTGGAAGAACGCGCGCAGCGCCCGGTAGGTCTCGTCGGGCGCTTCCTCGGGGAGGTAATGCCCGCAATCGAGGGCGTGGCCCGCGACGTCGTCGGCCCAATCGCGCCAGATGGCGAGAACGTCGTACCATCGCTCGAGCTGCGCGCGCCGGCCCCACAAGGCGAGCATCGGGCAGGCGATCCGGCGCCGTCCGCAATCGGCCTCGTCGTGCTCGCAATCGAGCCCGGCGGCGGCGCGGTAATCCTCGCAGATGGCGTGAATGGTCGCCTCCGTGAAGCAGCGCTCGTAATCCGCATAGGCGTCCGGCGTGAAGTAGGGCGGCAGGCCGCCGTCGGGCTGGCTGCGGCGGAGCAGGAAATAATCGCGCCGGGCGGCGATCAGGTTTTCCGGGACCGGGGCCGGCTGGGCGAGGAAGAACCAGTGCCAGTAGCCGAGCCCGAAACGCTTGTCGGCCCGGCGGAACGCCTCGAGGGTCGGGATGATGTCGAGCACCACCAGTTTCTCGACCTTGTCCGGATGGTCGAGGGCCATGCGGTAGGCGCAGCGCCCTCCCCTGTCGTGGCCGGCGACGCGAAAACGGTCGAAGCCGAGCTGGCGCATGACCTCGACTTGATCGAGCGCCATGGCGCGCTTCGCGTAAGGCGCGTGGTCGGGCGTCGTCGGCGGCTTGCCGCTGTCGCCGTAGCCGCGCAGATCCGCGCATACGACGGTGAAATCCTCGGCGAGGCGCGGGGCGATCTTGTGCCACATGACATGCGTCTGCGGATTGCCGTGCAGGAGAAGCAGCCCCGGCCCGCTGCCGCCGTGACGCACGCGAATCGCGACGCCGTTCGCGTCCAGGGTGGTGAGCGTGAAGCCTTCGAACATCATCCGTGACCTTGCGCTCCCCACGGTTGAATGCAAATGCGTTTAGCTCGGCAAGCGCTGATCTTCGTGGTCCCGCTCAAACGCGTCTGCCTTTGTTTTTCGTTTCGAGCGGCCTTCGTTGACTCGAACCTGAAAAAGCGCAAGATTCCAAGTCAAGATGGGTAACGGCCCATTTCCGCGTGAGCATATTCCGCCTCTTGGCACGCTGACCTTCTTGGCGGCCCAAACACTTCCAATCGTAAGGGATGGGACTCACTCCTGACAGGAGGTGAGTTTGCGCTCGTGTTTCGTCCCCGATCGCCGATGACCTCGGAATTCGCTCAAGCCGTCGCGTTGACATCCGAATTCGGGCGACGCCAAGCCCTGGACTCGGAACG
>DASQLE010000315.1:0-4972 GCA_035630175.1 Beijerinckiaceae bacterium | reverse complement strand
GGGCGCCTATCGATGGCGCGACGGCGAATGGCGCGGCCGTCCGTGGGAGGAGACCGTCCTCTACGAGGCGCATGTCGGAACAGCGACCGCGGAGGGCACCTATGCCGCGCTTGGCGACAAGTTGGAGAGCCTACGCGACCTCGGCGTCACCGCCGTCGAGCTGATGCCGCTCAGCGACTTTCCCGGCCGCCGCAACTGGGGCTATGACGGCGTGCTGCCCTTCGCGCCCGAGGCCGCCTACGGCACGCCCGACGACCTCAAGGCGTTTGTCGACCGTGCCCATTCGCTCGGCGTCATGGTCTTCCTCGACGTGGTCTACAACCATTTCGGCCCGGCCGGGAATTACCTGCACGCCTACGCCAAGACCTTCTTCACCGATCGGCATCAGACGCCCTGGGGCGCCGGCATCAATTTCGATGGCGCCGAAGGCCCGACGGTGCGCGACTTCTTCGTCCACAACGCGCTCTATTGGCTTGAGGAGTTCCACCTCGACGGCCTGCGCTTCGATGCCGTGCACGCCATCCTCGACGACAGCCGGCCGCACATCATCGCCGAGATGGCCGAGCGCGTGCGCGCCGCCCTGCCCGGCCGCCACGTGCATCTCGTCCTTGAGAACGGCGCCAACGAGGCACGCTGGCTGCCGCGCGACGAGGGCGGCGCGCCGCGCCTGCACACGGCGCAATGGGACGACGACGTGCACCATTGCTGGCACGTGCTGCTCACCGGCGAGGACGACGGCTATTACGGCGATTACGCCGACCGGCCCGTCGAGCGGCTCGGCCGCTGCCTGGCGGAGGGCTTCGTCTATCAGGGCGACATATCCCGGCACGAGGGCGGCAAGCCGCGCGGCGAGCCGTCGGCGCACCTGCCGCCGACCGCCTTCGTGGCCTTCCTGCAGAACCACGACCAGATCGGCAACCGCGCCTTCGGCGAGCGTCTGTCGCAGATCGCCCCGCCCGAGCGGCTGGCGCTCGCCCACGCCGGCCTTCTCCTGTCACCGCAGGTGCCGCTCCTCTACATGGGTGAGGAATGGGAAGCTTCGACGCCGTTCCTGTATTTCGTCGACTTCTCCGAAGACCCGGTCCTAGTGGCCGCCGTGCGCGACGGGCGGCGCCGGGAATTCGCGCATTTCAAGTCCTTCGCCGAGATGCACGGCGAGCGCCAGATCCCGGATCCGACTTCCGAGGAGACCTTTGCGCTCGCGTGCCTGCGCTGGGACGAGGCGGGGCGCGAGCCGCATGCGGCGACGCGCGCCGAGATCGGCCGCCTCCTGCACCTTCGCCGGGACGAAATCGTGCCGCTCCTCAAGACGCCGTTTCTCGGGGCCGACCGCGCATTGCGTGGTGATTGCCTCGAGGTGACTTGGCGCTTCGGCAGCGGCACGCTGCGCTTCGTCGGCAATTTCGGCTCCGACCCTGCCGCGATCGATGCCGGCGACGGCGCCCGGGTCATTTGGGCGAGCCCCTCAGCCGAAGGTCGAGACGGCGGTCTCGGCTTGCCCACCTGGACCGGCGCCTTCCTGAAGAGCGCTTCGCCATGAGCGGGCATGACGATCTCGTCGACCGCATCGCCGATCTCGTCGGTCTCGCGCACGGCTACAGCGATTATTTCGGCAACGCGGTAGCATCGCCGATCGAGACACGGCGCGCCATTCTCGCCGATTTCGGCCTACCGACCGAGACGGAGGCGCTCGCCCGCGACAGCCTCGCCCGGGCCGAACGGCTGCGCTGCGGCCTCGTACCAGGCCTTGTTCCGGTCGCGGCCGGGCAGCCCGCGACGATCCCCTTGCGCGGCGCGCCGGGAGGCGAGACGACGTGGCGCCTCGTCGAGGAAGGCGGTGCGGTGCGCGAAGGCCGCAGCGCCGGATCGGCGTTGGCGCTGCCGCGCCTGGAGCCAGGCTATCACCGGCTTGCCGTCGCGGCCGGCGGGCAGAGCAGCGAAGCGACGCTCATCGCCGCGCCGGCGCGCTGTTGGGAGCCGCGCGCGTTCACGGAAGGCGCGCGTGCCTGGGGCCTCGCCGCGCAGCTCTACAGCTTCCGCTCGGGTGGCGATCTGGGCATCGGCACCTATGCCGACGCGGGCGAGGCGGCGGCCGGCGCCGGCGCGCTCGGCGCTTCCTTCCTCGGCCTCAGCCCGGTGCATGCGCTGTTCGCAGCCGACCGAGCCAAGATCTCGCCTTACTCGCCGTCCTCGCGTCTGTTCCTCGAGACGCTCCATATCGATCCGTCGGCGGTGCCGGGCTTCGCCGGCAGCCGCGCCGCGCGCCTTCTCGCCGAGGCGGCGCCGCGCATCGCCGCCTTGCGCGAGGGTGCCCTCGTCGACCACCTCGGCGTGTGGTCTGTGCTGCGGCCGGTGTTCGACGCCCTGTTCGCCGATATCCGCGCCCGCGGGGGCGATCCGGCTTTCGAGGCTTTCCGCCGCGAACTCGGCGAGCCGCTCGAAGCGCACGCCACCTTCGAGGCC
This sequence comes from Beijerinckiaceae bacterium, assembly GCA_035630175.1. Classification (GTDB taxonomy): domain Bacteria; phylum Pseudomonadota; class Alphaproteobacteria; order Rhizobiales; family Beijerinckiaceae; genus JAJKJG01. Next base: position 2,509 of record DASQLE010000315.1, on the reverse strand, counting down.
CTGTCGGAGCATTTCCGGGCCGAGGGCGCGTGGTGGCCGGGCGACTGGCCGGAGACGTACCGATCCTGCGGCTCGGCGGCGGTGCGCCGCTTCCGCGACGAGCATGCCGAGCGCATCGCGTTCCACGCCTGGCTCCAATGGCTCGCCGACACGCAGCTGGCGGCCGCTTCGGCGCGCGCCCATGCGGCCGGCATGAGCGTCGGGCTCTACCGCGACCTCGCCGTCGGCGCCGACCGCGGCGGCTCCGAAGTGTGGTCGGCGCCGGAGCGCTTCGGCCCGACCCTGTCGATCGGCGCGCCGCCCGACCTTCTCGCGCCGCAGGGGCAGGATTGGGGGTTGCCGCCGTTCAACCCGCTCACCCTCGAGAGCGAGGGGCTGGGCGCCTTCCGGGCGCTGGTCATCGCCAATATGCGCCATGCCGGCGCCATCCGCATCGACCACGCCTTCCAGCTGCGCCGCCTGTTCCTCATCCCGCCGGGCGTTGCCGCCGCGCAGGGCGCTTATGTCGACTACCCCTGCGACGCGCTCCTCGCCGTGCTGCGGCTCGAGAGCCACCGCGCCCGCGCTCTCGTTATCGCGGAAGATCTCGGCACGGCGCCGGAGGGTTTTTCCGAGGCGATCATGGGCTCGGGGGTGTTGAGCTACCGGGTACTGCAGTTCGAGCGCGAGGCCGAAGGCGCCTTCAAGCCGCCGGAGGGCTATCCGCGCCATGCGCTGGCTGCCGTCACCACCCACGACCTGCCGACCCTCGCGGCGTGGTGGCGCGGCCTCGACACGGATCTGCGCGAGACGCTCGGCATCTACGACCACGAGCGCGCCGAGCGCGAGCGCGCCGAGCGCATTGGTGAGCGTCGGCAGCTCGCCGCCGCGCTCGCGGCGGAGCGCCTCCTGCCGTCGGCCGAGCCGCCCGAAGCGCCGCCGCTCGAAGCTGTGGTGCGCTATCTCGCCCGCACGCCATGCGTGCTGAGCGCCATCCAATATGAGGACGTGCTCGGCGAGCTCGGCCAGCCGAACATGCCCGGCATCGCCGAAGGCCACCCCAACTGGCGCCGCAAGCTCGCCGAGCCGCTCGAGGTCATCGCCGCACCGGGCGGCCAGCTCGCCAAGATCGCCGCCGCTCTCTCGGCCGAAGGGCGAAGCGCCGGACGCGGGGCAAGCGCCCTTGCCGCGCCGCCGCCGCGCGCCACTTACCGGCTGCAGTTCCACAAGGATTTCACGTTCGACGACGCCGCCGCGATCGCGCCCTATCTAAAGCGACTGGGCATCAGCCACGTCTATGCCTCGCCGATCCACAAGGCGCGGCCCGGCTCTACGCACGGATACGACATCGTCGACCACTCGGCCATCAACCCGGAGCTCGGTGGCGAAGACGGGTTCTACCGTCTCTCCGACGCGCTCCGCGCGCACGGCCTCGGCCTCGTGCTCGACATCGTGCCGAACCATATGGGCGTCGGCGGCGCCGACAACCCATGGTGGCTCTCGGTGCTGGAATGGGGCGAGCTGTCGCCGGCGGCCCGCGCCTTCGACATCGACTGGGAGCGCCTCGGCGCCGCGCGCAAGCTCATCATCCCGTTCCTCGGCGAGCGTTACGGCGAGGCGCTCGAGTCCGGCAGCCTCCGACTCGCCTTCGATGCCGATGCAGGCAGCTTCAGCGTCTGGCACCACGAGCACCGCTTCCCGGTCTGCCCGCTCGCCTATCCGATCATCCTCGACCGGGCGCTCGTCGCGATCGGCGAGATCGGCACGGAAGCGGCCGCCTCCGTGCTCGCCGCGAGCGAGCGGCTGCGCAGCATGGGCGAGGAGACCCGGCGATCCGGCTTCCACGAGGAGGCGGAGGTGCTGAAGCGGCGCATCGCCGGGGCCGTTGCCGAATCGCCGGGCCTGCGCGTCGCCATCGACCGCGCCGTCAGCCTCATCAACGGCCGCTCGGGCCTGGCCGAAAGCTTCGGCACCCTCCACCGCATCCTCGAGATGCAGCCATACCGCCTTGCCCATTGGCGCGTCGCGGCGAGCGACATCAACTATCGTCGCTTCTTCGACATCAACGCCCTCGCCGGCCTTCGCGTCGAGGAACCGGAGGTGTTCGCGCGCGCCCACGAAACCGTGTTCCGCCTCGTCCGCGAGGGCCGCATCGACGGTCTGCGCATCGACCATATCGACGGGCTCGCCGATCCCGGCGGCTATGTGCAGGCGCTGCAGCGTGAGCTCGGGCCCGGCTTCTACATCGTCGTCGAGAAGATCCTCGAGCCAGGCGAGCCGCTGAGGCCGTGGCCGGTGGCCGGCACGAGCGGCTACGACGCCCTCAACGTGCTCGACGGCGTCTTTGTCGACACGAAAACGCGCAACGCCTTCGATGCCGTCTACCGGCGGCTCACCGGCACCGAGGGCCGCTACGGCGCACTCCTGCGCGCCGCCAAGAGCGAAGTCCTTGAGACGAGCTTCGCCAGCGAGCTCGAGGTGCTCGTCTCCGACTTGAAGCGCATCGCCGACGGCGACCGGCACACACGCG
>DASQLE010000314.1:0-4128 GCA_035630175.1 Beijerinckiaceae bacterium | reverse complement strand
CCGACAAACGTCCGCCGTCGACTTGGTCGAGCGCCGATGTGATCTCACGACGCAGTATAACGAGCTTCTCCTGCTCAATGGCCCTGTCGCGTCGAAGCATACGCAATGCGTCGCGAACAACCTCGCTCGCCGAAGCATAATCGCCGGTTGCCAGCTCGCCCTCGACGAAATCGGCGATATCGGCCGTCAGACTGACATTCATCGTCGGCACGACCGCTCTCCGTCTACAACGATTGGCAATCTTTGCCAATCATGCATGGCGTGTCAAGGGATCGCTGGCGGCGTCACACGCTCCCGACCGTCTTAAGGCGCACACGGGGGTGGATCTCGCCCTGGCTGAGGACGGGCGTCTCGCGGCGGAAGCGCTCGATGATGGAGCGCACGAAGGGCCGGGCGCCGACGGAGGTGACGAGCACCGGCATCTCGCCCATGCGCGCGGCGTCCTCGTAGCGCTCGCGCACGAGGTGCACGAATTCGGTCAGCCGCGAGGGCTGCATGGCGAGATGGCGGTCGTCGCCGTGCCCGACGATCGATTCCAGGAAGGCCTGCTCCCATTGCGGGGACAGGGTGATGATCGGCACGTGGCCGCCGGGCGCTGTGTATTGGCCGCAGATCTGGCGGGCGAGGCGGGTGCGCACGTGCTCGGCAATGTCGCGCGAGTTCTTGAGGGTGCCGCAGACCTCGGAGATGCCCTCGACGACCGTGCCGAGATCGCGGATCGAGACGCGCTCGTTCAGGAGCAGCTGCAGCACGCGCTGGATGCCGGTGGTCGAGATGTTGGCCGGCACGATCTCCTTGATGAGTTCGCCGTGCTCCTTGGGCAGCTCCTTCAGGAGCTTCTGCACCTCCACGTGCGACAGGAGCTCGGACATGTGGCCCTTGATGACCTCGGCGAGGTGGGTCGACATGACGGTGGCGGCGTCGACCACCGTGTAGCCGCGGAGCTGCGCCTCGTCGCGCAGGCCGTCGTCGATCCAGGTCGCCGGCAGCCCGAAGGTCGGCTCCAGCATATGGTGGCCGGGCAACTGCACCTGCCCGCCCATCGGATCCATGGCCATGTGCAGGTTCGGGAAGACCGCGCCGGCGCCGGCCTCGATCTCCTTGACGCGGATGACGTATTGGTTGGCGTCGAGCTGCACGTTGTCGAGAATGCGCACCGACGGCATGACGAAGCCGGCCTCGCCGGCGAGCTGGCGGCGCAAAGCCTTGATCTGCTCGGTGAGGCGGTCGGAGCCGTCCGGCGAGTTGACGAGCGGCAGCAGGGCGTAGCCGATCTCGATCTTGAGATCGTCGATCTTGAGGACATCCGTGATCGGCTCTTCCGTCGGCGCACCCGTGGCGCCGACTTCCTGGGACGCCGCGCCGCCGCTTGCGATGCCGGCTGCGGCGCGCGCCTTGTTCTGCCTGTCGATCTTGCGCGCCAGCCAGGCGGCGCCGGCCGCAAGCGACAGGAAGGGCAGCATGGGGATGCCCGGCAGAAGGGCGATGCCGCCCATCACGGCCGCCGACATGCCGAGCGCCTTCGGGTAGTTGGAGAGCTGCCGGCCCATGGCCTTGTCGGCGGCGCCGCGCACGCCCGCCTTGGAGACGAGCAGGCCCGCCGCCGTCGACACGATGAGCGCCGGCACCTGGCTGACGAGGCCGTCGCCGCAGGTGAGCAAGGTGTAGGTCTTCGCCGCCTCGCCGAACCCCATGCCCTGCTGCATGACGCCGATGATGATGCCGCCGATGACGTTGATGAAGGTGATGAGGAGGGCCGCGATGGCGTCGCCGCGCACGAATTTCGAGGCGCCGTCCATGGCGCCGAAGAAGGACGATTCGTCCTCGAGCGCCTTGCGCCGCTCCTTGGCGACCTTCTCGTCGATGAGGCCGGCCGAAAGATCGGCGTCGATCGCCATCTGCTTGCCCGGCATGGCGTCGAGGGTGAAGCGCGCCGCGACCTCGGCGATGCGGCCCGAGCCCTTGGTGATGACGACGAAGTTCACGATGATCAGGATGGCGAAGACAATCACGCCGATGACGAAGTTGCCGCCCATGACGAAATGGCCGAACGCCTCGATGACGTGGCCGGCGGCGGCGGTGCCCTCGTGGCCGTGGCCGAGGATGAGGCGGGTCGAGGCGAGGTTCAGCGCCAGGCGCAGCATGGTCGCGACCAAGAGCACGGTCGGGAAGGACGAGAACTCGAGCGGCTCCTCGATGAACAGCGACGTCATCAGGATGAGCACGGAGACGATGATCGACACGGCCAGCAGCAGGTCGAGCAGCAGCGGCGGCATCGGGAAGACGAGCACCACGAGGATGCCCATGACGCCGAAGGCGAGGAACAGATCGCTGCGCTTGGCGAGCGCCCCCATGTCGCCCATGGTCGGCAGCCCAAGGCCGCCGCCGACGCTCTTGGCCGCGCCGCCGCGCGGGCGCGCGCCCGCATGCGCCGCCGCGCCTGCCATCGCGAGCGGCTGTACGCCCGCGGCCGGACCGATCGCTGCGGCCATGCCCGCCGCCTCATCCATGAACGCCCAAACCCTGTTGACGCTTTTCCCTCGGCAAGTTTTGCCGGGCGCATGGTTAGCGCGGGGTTAATTCCGGAGAGGGTCGTGGATGGCGTGGCGCAGCGTAATCGTCGTTTTGCCGATCATCGCTCGGCTGCGCGTCGCGGCGCCGCCGTTTCCGTTGATTTCGAGCACGTTAGAGCGATTTCAGATATTCGATGAGATCGCGCTTCTCCTGGTCGCTCAGCTTGAGGCCGAGGTGATTGTCGTAGTGGCCCACCACGTCCTGCAGGGTGGCGAAGCGGCCGTCGTGGTAGAAGCCGCCCTTGTGGATCTTCTTCGTGTCCCAGAGGGCGCGCAGCGGCGCCGTCCGGTAGCGGCCGTCCGGCGAGCGCTTGGCCTGGAAATCGTCGATGCCGATCTCCTCGGGCTTGTGCAGGTTCCAGCCCGGCTCGGTGAAGATGGGCGGCACATGACAGGTCGCGCATTGGGCCTTGGCGCCGAAAAGCGTTTCGCCGTTCTTGGCCGCGGCGAGGTTGAACGTGCCGGCCGGCGCTTGCGGGGAGGGCAGGGCGAGCTGGTAGAAGTGCAGCGCCGGCAGCTTCGCCGTGATGCGGTCCTCCTTGTCCTGCTTGTGGCCCTGCCGGGTGCGGGCGGCGACCGGATATTTTTCGGCATCATCGAGGCGCGGGTCGTAGAAGACGCCTTTGCCGTGCATCTCGAGATTGCCCACATAGGCGTTCCAGTAGGTGACCGTGCCCCAGGCGCCGGTCCAGGTGTGGTTGTTGACGCCCGCCAGGCCGAAGGCGGCGGGATTAAGCGTAGCGGCGGTCTTGCCATCCGGCCGAAACGCCTTTCCATCGAGGTTGAGTAGGGCGTCGAATTTCGCGGGGCCCCAGGCGGTCACGGCCCGCTTCACCTCCGCCTCGTCGGTCTGCAGCATGTCGGTGAAGGCTTTCAGGTCGGGCGCAAGCGCGATGATGGCGCCGACATCGAGGTCACGGTTGGGCCAGCCGTCGAGACGCCGCCCGATCCCCGGCATGAAGGCGTCGTCCACGGTCGAGTGGCAGAGCGCACACTGGATGCCGACGCCGTCGAGGGTCTTGCCGTCACGGCCGAAAAAGCCGGTGACGCCGACGACCGCGTTCGCCTTCAGCAAAAGCAGGGTGTTGGCGGGATCGTTCAGGTCGACCTTGCCGGCCTGGATGGCGGCGGCGACAGTCTTCGGCACCGCCTCCATGTCGACCTTGAGGCCGAGCTCGAGCGCCTTCTTGGGGCTTAGGCCCGGCCCCACGCCGCCGAGCTTCTGGCCCTGGATCGCTCTGTGGAGCTGCAGTCGCCCGCTCCAAAAGTCCTCGCTGCCGAAAGTGTCGAAACGGAAAATCCGCTTGCCGTCGGCGAGCAGTTTTCTTGCATACGCGTCGGCTGCCGCCTCGAACTGCCGGCCGCCGGTCTGCGCCGTCGAAGGGCCGACCGCCGCAAGGGCCCCGATTGCTGCGCTGAGCACCATGACCCGTCGCGTGCGCCCCATGGGAACCTCCCGCTTCGCCATTGCATCCAATGCCAATCGCAAGGGTGCACCCCGTAGGGGCTACAGGATCAAGGGGGGATCGATGCCGACGACCAACCGGTTGCGCAA
>DASQLE010000313.1:0-3135 GCA_035630175.1 Beijerinckiaceae bacterium | reverse complement strand
CGGGCCTGCGGTCCCGCTCCAGGGCGTCCCGATCGGCTGCGGTCATCGCGAACAGCACGTCGGCGCGGTCGAGGGCGGCCTCGGCCCCGCTGTGGCCGAGCGCCCAGGGTCCGGACGCACGCTTGCGCGCCCGCGAGCCCTCGGCGACCGCGTAGGGGATGCCGAGCCCATCGGCGACCCGCGGTCCGATCCAGTCCGGCGCCTTGTAGTAGACGTGGTAGGTGAACCACAGGCGCGGGCGTTGCCCGGCCGGGCGATCGCGATAGGCGGCGATCAGCCGATCCGCTTCCGCTGCGCACTCGGTCCGCAGCCGCTCCTGAACGAGACCGTCCCCGCGACCGTCGAAGGTGCGCATCTCGCTCGCCAGGAGCGGCGCGAAGCCGGCGGCCGCGAGCCCCTTCAGGAGGAGGCGCGCCATGGTCCGGTCGCCGGACGGGGAGGGGTGGTGCGGGCTCTTCAGCGGCGCATAGAAGGCAACCGGCACCGCCTCCCTCATTCGGCAGCGTCCCGCGAGATAGCCGGCTCCGTGACGAGCAGGGCGCGAAACCGGGCAGCCAGACAATCGGCGCCACGGCTGGTGCCGAAATCCTGGCGGAGCCGCCCGAGGGCGGCCGCTCCCAATCGGGTGCGCCGGTCCGGATCGCGGCCGAGCAGGTTGAGGGCGTTCGACAGCGCCTCCCAGTCGCCTTCCCGGACGAGCCGGCCTTCGACGCCGTCGCGGATGAATTCGGGGATGCCGGCGAAGTCCGTCGCCACGATTGCGAGCCGCTGGCTCGCCGCCTCCATGAGCACGTTCGGCAGGCCGTCGCGGTCGCCCGAACGGGCCTCCTTGGCGGGCAGGACGAACAGGTCGGCCTCGCGCAAGAGGGCGATCACGTCGGGCTGGGCCTTGCCGCCGAGAAAGGCGACCTTGGCGGCGATGCCGCCCGCCTCGGCTTGCGCCTTCAGGCTGCCGAGCAGCTCGCCGCCGCCGACATGCGCGAAGCGCCAATGGAGGTCGTGCGGAAGGGCGGCGAGAGCGGTGATGAGATCGTCATAGCCCTTCTTGGCGACGGCGCGTCCGACCGAGACGATGCGCAGCGGATCGGCAGGATCGGAACCGTCGCGCAGCGGCCGGTTCTGCGGAGCGGGCGGAAAGCGCGTGAGGTCGAGGCCGTGGTAGAGAAGCGTCACGTGATCCCGTGACGGCGCCAGCTCTGCCAGATGCTCGGCGCCCCCGCGCGTGCAGGTGACGCCCCACAGGGCGTCGGCCATCTTCTCGCGCTTCTCCCATGCCGGTGTCGTCCAGATGTCCTTGGCATGCGCCGAGAAGGTCCAGGTCCGGCCGGTGAGCAGGGCGGCGTAGCGAACCACGGAGGCGGGCGTATGCAGGTAGTGCACGTGCACATGCTCGACTGCGTCCGGCAATTCCCGAGCCATGGCGAGGGCCTGCCCGAGACGGCGCATCCGATTGGGCGACGGATCGCGGCGAAGATCGCGGGAGAAGACGCGCATCAGCTTTCCGAAAGCGGGCCGGCGCAAGGCCCACAGCAATCCGCGCAGCACGCGCAGCGGCTGCCGGTAGAGGTATTCGGGCAAGTACACCACAGGCGCGCGGATTTGCTTGTGCATCGGATGCACGGCCGCGTCCGTCGGCTGGCGCAGGGACCAGATCTCAAGCGCGAGGCCGCGTTCCTCGAGCGCCAAGATTTCTTGGGCGATGAATGTCTCCGATAGCCGCGGATAGCCCTTCACGACGACCGCTATCCGCCCGCGCTGAGCCATGCCGGGACGCTACTCGGCCGCGTGCGAGAGGCCCGGGCGGCCGCCCAGAATGGCCGTGAAGCGCTCGCGGATGACGTCGAGCCCGTCGAGAAGGCCCGGCACCACCACGTGCGAGGGACGCGGCTGCAGAGGCAAGGCGTGCAGGGCCATGGCCATGCGACGCGGTTCGCGGCGCGCGTCGTCCTCGCTCAGCATGCGCACGAGGCCGAGACGCTCGCCCTGCACGGCGCGGATGTATTGCTCGAGGCGGGGACGGGTGCGCGGCACGATCAGGGCAGGCTTGTCGAGGGACAGGATCTCGCAAAAGGTGTTGTAGCCGCCCATCGCAACGACGGCGGAGGCGCGCTGCATCAGGAGCTCCATCTTGGTGTCGAAGGCGATCGCGTCCAGTTTCGGATGCCGAGCGATGCGTTCCAGATAGCCGCGGCGCCGGTCGCGGCCGAGAAACGGTCCGAACACCACGAGCGCGGGCGTGCCGAGGCCGGGATCCGCCTCATAGGCCGAGACGACCCAATCGATGAGCTCGTCGCCGTCACCGCCGCCGCCCGTGGTGACGAGGATGAACGGCGCTTTCGTGATCTTCGGATAGCGCGACAGGCTCGGTTGCTGCGGCAGGTCGCGGCCGAGATAGCCCGTGTAGGTGATGCGCCTCTTGATGCTCTGCGGCAGGTCGAGGGCGGCGAGCGGCTCGTAGATGTCCTTGAGGCCGTAAACCCAGATCTCGTCATAGGCGTGGAGGGCTTGGGTGGCGCCCTTGCGCTGCCATTCCGGGACGAGCAGGGCCGGCTCGTCCATAACGTCGCGGATGCCGAGCACCAGGCGGCAGCCGTGCCGCCGCACTTCCTGCAAGGCGGGGATCAGCTCGCCCCGAAAGCCGGTTGGCTCCTTGTCGACGATGAGGAGGTCGGGCTTGAACGTCGCCGCCGTCTGTAGGATGAGCGCGGACCTGAGCCCGACCACCTCGTCCAAGGACAGGTTCAGGTTGAGCGAGCGGTAATCGCCTTTCGGAAGCTTGGTGACACCGGGGACGCGGACATAATCGACGCCCCTGCCGAAGTCGAAGCTGCCGATGACGGGCGAGCCCGACAGGATGATCACGGAGACGCCGGGACGTCCCTGGACGAGCGCATTGGCGATGGCGCGCGAGCGCCGGAGGTGGCCGAGCCCGAAGGTGTCGTGGCTGTAGATAAGGACGCGCGCCCGGTCGGGGCCGGCCGGCAGCACCGCGGTCGCCTCCCCCGCTTGGTTAACCATGCGCTACCCTGCCTTGGCGGTGGCATCTTGGCACATCTGCCGCGCTGCCGTCGACCGATGACCAAAACGCTCCAAGCCATAGCCGCCGGCGTGGAGGGGGAAAAGGCCCTCCGGCCG
>DASQLE010000312.1:0-7997 GCA_035630175.1 Beijerinckiaceae bacterium | reverse complement strand
GATGAGGGTCGGCGGCAGGTTGAGGAGCATGGCGATCGCCGGCGCCGACATGATCGGCGGCGCCGCGCCGAACAGCGCCAGGCCGAGCACCAGGCCCGGATCGAGATGCTGCCGTCCGATCAGCGCCAGCACCACCATCATCAAGGACGCGGGCGCGGCGATCAGCCAGAGCGAGGCCAGCACGAGGCGTCTCGGCCGGCTCAGGAGATCGCGCAGAGCGACGCGGTCGACCCGCGCGAAGGTGATCGTCACGAAGCCGAAGATGCAGAAGGCGAGCAGCGGCCGCGCCGCGGCGGCGAATTGCGGCAGGGCCAGGCCGAGAAAGATGCTCGCGGCAAAGCCCTGCGTGCCGTAGCGGCCGATCCAGGCGAGCCCATCGAGGAGAATGCGCATGGTTCCTTATAGGCGAGACCGCCGCGCCCGCACCCCGTGTTGACCGGGCTGCGCCATTCCGAACAATAGCGAGCGCCGTAAATGAAGGTCAGGCTGATAGGCTGCGCGCATGGATGAGTGGCATTTCTGGATCGACCGCGGCGGCACCTTCACGGACGTCATCGGGCGCGATGCGAGCGGCCGCCTGCACGTGCGCAAGCTGCTGTCGGAGAATCCGGAAGCCTATCCAGACGCGGCCGTGCAGGGCATCCGCGACCTGCTCGGCCTACGACCGGGCGATGCCGTGCCGGCCGCCGCCATCGGCGAAGTCCGCATGGGCACGACGGTCGCCACCAACGCCCTCCTCGAGCGCAAGGGTGAACCGACGCTCCTCGTCACGACGAAGGGCTTTCGCGATGCGCTGAAGATCGGCTACCAGGCGCGGCCGCACATCTTCGCCAAGCGGATCGTCAAGCCCGAGCAGCTTTACGCCGATGTCGTCGAGGTCGACGAGCGCGTGCTGGCCGGCGGCGAGGTCGAGCGTGCGCCCGATCCGGCGCTCGTGCGCGCCGACCTCGAGCGCGCCAAGGCGCGCGGCTGCGCGGCGGTCGCTATCGTCTTCATGCACGGCTACCGCTATCCGGCTCACGAGCGGCTCGTCGCCGAGCTCGCCCGCTCGGTCGGCTTCACGCAGGTCTCCGTGTCCCACGAGGTCACGCCGCTCATCAAGCTCGTCGGGCGCGGCGATACCACCGTCGTCGACGCCTATCTCTCGCCGATTCTCGCCCGCTACGTGGCGCAGGTGTCGGAGGAGCTCGACGTCGCGCGCACCGCGGCGCGCCTCACGTTCATGATGTCGTCGGGCGGCCTCACCGCCGCCGAGCTGTTCCAAGGCAAGGACGCCATCTTGTCGGGCCCCGCCGGCGGCGTCGTCGGCATGGTCGAGACGGGGCGGGCGGCGGGGTTCGAGCGCGTCATCGGCTTCGACATGGGCGGCACCTCGACCGACGTCGCCCATTACGACGGCGTCTACGAGCGCGCCTTCGAGACCGAGGTCGCCGGCGTGCGCATGCGAGCGCCGATGATGCTGATTCACACGGTGGCGGCCGGCGGCGGCTCGATCCTGCATTACGACGGCGCGCGCCTGCGCGTCGGCCCGGATTCGGCCGGCGCCAATCCGGGACCGACCTGCTATCGCCGCGGCGGGCCGCTCACCGTCACGGACGCCAACGTCATGGCCGGCAAGCTGATGCCGGAGTTCTTCCCGGCGATCTTCGGGCCCCGGCAGGACCAGCCGATCGACGCGGAGGCGGTTCGCGTGTCCTTCGCACGGCTTGCCGGCGAGATCGGCGAGGGCCGCTCGCCGCAAGAGGTCGCCGACGGGTTTTTGCAAATCGCCGTCGCCAACATGGCGGAGGCGATCAAGAAGATTTCCGTGCAGCGCGGTTACGACATCACCGGCTACGCGCTCAACTGCTTCGGCGGCGCCGGCGGCCAGCATGCCTGCCTCGTCGCCGACGCGCTCGGCATCACGCGCGTGCTCATCCATCCGTTGTCGGGGTTGCTCTCGGCCTACGGCATGGGCCTCGCCGACATGCGCGCCACGCGCTCGGGCGCGCTCGAGCTGCCGCTCGAGGCCTCGCACGCGGCCTTGCGTGAACGGGGCGACAGGCTCGCGGAGACCTGCATCGAGGAGTTGCGCGGGCAGGGCGTGCCCCTCGCCGACATCCAGGTGCATGTGCGGGCCCATATCCGCTACGCGGGAACGGATACCGCTTTCGAGATTCCCGCCTACGAGATGGCCGGGCGCACCGCCGGTCACAGCCGGCCCGTCGATCTGCGGAGCGCCTTCGAGACTGCGCACAGGCGCAGGTTCGGCTTCATGGACGAAAGCAAGGACCTTGTCGTCGAAGCCGTCTCGGCCGAGGCGATCGGCGGCGGCGCCCGCTTCGCCGAGATTGAGGCCGATACGGCGGTCGCCGCCGGACCGCCGCGCGTCGCGCGAAAGACGCGCTTCTTCAGCGGCGGGTGTTGGCACGACGCCGAGGTGTTCCTGCGCGCCGATCTCGCCGCCGGCCATCGGCTGACGGGGCCAGCGATCGTCATCGAGCCGAACCAGACGATTGTGGTCGAGGACGGGTGGGCGGCGGCCCTGACGCCGAAGGATCATCTCGTGCTCGAGCGCGTCACGGCCTTGCCGCAGCGCGTGGCGGTCGGCACGAGAGCCGATCCGGTCATGCTCGAAATCTTCAACGGCCGCTTCATGTCGATCGCCGAGCAGATGGGCGTCACGCTGCAGAACACCGCCTATTCGGTGAACATCAAGGAGCGCCTCGATTTCTCCTGCGCGGTGTTCGATGCGCAGGGCACTCTCGTCGCCAACGCGCCGCACATGCCGGTGCATCTCGGCTCGATGGACAAATCGGTCGAGACGGTGATCCGGAACAATTCGGCCATTCGTCCGGGCGACGTCTTCGCGCTCAACGCGCCCTATAACGGCGGCACGCATCTTCCCGACATCACCGTCTGCACGCCGGTCTTCGACGATGACGAGGCGGCGATTCTGTTCTGGGTGGCGAGCCGCGGGCACCATGCCGATGTCGGCGGCGTCGCGCCGGGGTCGATGTCGCCGCTGGCGACGCATATCGAGGAAGAGGGCGTCTATATCGACAACTTCAAGATCGTCGACCGGGGCCGCTTCCGCGAGGAGGAGACACGCGATCTCCTCACCGGCGCGCGCTATCCGGCCCGCAACCCGTTGCAGAACCTCAACGACCTCAAGGCGCAGATCGCCTCCAACGAGAAGGGCGTCGCGGAGCTGAAAAGCATGATCGGCTATTTCGGGCTCGATGTCGTCGAAGCCTATATGGGCCACGTGCAGGACAACGCCGCCGAGAGCGTGCGCCGCGTCCTCGACCGTCTCGCCGATTCATCCTTCGACTACGAAATGGACCAGGGCTGCCGCATCCGCGTGCGGATCACAGTCGACAAGGCATTGCGCGAGGCGACCGTCGATTTCACCGGCACCTCGGAGCAACGCCCCGATAATTTCAACGCGCCGGCGCCGGTGACGCGCGCGGCCGTGCTCTACGTCTTCCGCGTCATGGTCGAGGACGAGATCCCGATGAATGCCGGGTGCCTTAGGCCGATCCGCATTATTGTGCCCGACGGCTCGATGCTGTCGCCGCGCTATCCGGCCGCGGTCGTGGCCGGCAATGTCGAGGTCAGCCAGGCCGTGACCAACTGCCTGTTCGGCGCGCTCGGCGCCATGGCGGCCTCGCAGGGCACCATGAACAACCTGACCTTCGGCAACGACGTCTATCAGTATTACGAGACCATCTGCTCCGGCTCGCCGGCCGGACCGGGCTTCGCCGGCACCGACGCCGTGCACGTGCACATGACCAATTCCCGCCTCACCGACCCGGAGATCCTCGAGACGCGCTTCCCGGTCGTCTTGGAAGATTTCCACGTGCGGCGGCGCCGAGGCGGGCAGGGACGGTGGCCGGCCGGCGCCGGCACCAGCCGCACGATCCGCTTCCGCGAGCGCATGGATTGCGCCATCCTGTCCTCGCATCGCCGCGTGCCGCCGTTCGGCCTCGCCGGCGGCGAGCCCGGCGAGGTCGGCCGCACCCTCGTGCGGCGCGGGGACGGGCGCATCGAGGAGCTGAAGGGCTGCGACCAGACCGTGCTCGAGGCCGGCGAAGCCGTCACCGTGATCACGCCGACGGGCGGCGGCTACGGCCCGGCGTGATGCCATGATTGTCATTCCGGGGCTCGCCGGAGGCGCGAACCCGGAACCCACGGATAAGCGCGACGCGTGTCACCCGGCCGTGGGTTCCGGGCTCGCACTGCGTGCGCCCCGGAACGACAGGGCGGAAGCGCTCGTCAGTTCGTCTTCGCCGACTTGCGGTAGGCCTCGACGACGGCCTGGCCGTCGGCGCCGGCTTTCTTCAGCCAGTCGGCGGTCAATTGCTCGCCGATCTTGGCGAGCCCGGCGCGCAGGACGTCGCCCGGCGGCAGCACCTTCAGGCCCTTGGCGGCGAGCTGGTCGGTGTACCACTTGGTCTTCTCCTGAGCCAGCTTCCAGCCGCGCTCCTCGGCGGCTTTGGCGGCCTTCAGCACGGCTTCCTGCGTCGCCTTGTCGAGCCCGCCGAGGGCGGCCTTGTTGGCGATGACGATGTTCTTCGGCAGCCATGCCTGCGTGTCGTAGAAATGCGTCAGGCTCTCCCAGATCTTGGAATCGTAGCCGGTCGCGCCCGACGTCATCAGGGCGTTGACGGCGCCGGTCGCGAGCGCCTGCGGCAGCTCCGCCGCTTGCACCGTGACCGGCTGCGCGCCGGCCAGCTCGGCGATGCGCGCGGTGCCGGGATTGTAGGCGCGCCACTTCGTGCCCCTGAGGTCGTCGACCGAGGTCAGGTCCTTCTTGGCGTAGATGCCCTGCGGCGGCCACGGCACCGCGTAGAGCAGCGTCAGGTCCTGGCTCGCGAGCTTCTTCTCGAGGGCCGGCCGCTGCGCCTCCCACAGCTTCTTCGCCTGGTCGAAGGAGGTGGCCAGGAACGGCACCACGTCGAGCCCGTAGATCGGGTCCTCGTTCTCGTGCAGGGAGGCCAGCACCTCGCCGATCTGCGCCTGCCCGGTCTGCACGGCGCGCTTGATCTCCGGCGCCTTGAACAACGAGGCGTTGGCATGGACGGTGATCTGCAGCTTGCCGCCGCTCGCCTCCGTCACGTCCTTGGCGAACAGGTTCAGGTTCTCGGTGTGGAAGTTGTCGGCCGGGTAGGCGGCCGGCAGGTTCCATTTCGTCTGCGCCGCCGCCGGCGACAGGGCGAGAGCCGCAAGCAGCCCGGTCAGGGCGAAGCTGAAGCGCGTCGTTCCGTTCATGTCCATGTCTCCGCCCTCGGGCCGAGACACGTTAATCCGGAAAGGCGAGCCGCGGCAAATACATCACGATCTGCGGAAACACGGTGATGAGGCCGACGGCGATCACCAGGAGGAAGAAGAACGGCAGCGAGGCGCGGGCGACCGTCAGGGAATCCTTGCCGCTCATGGTCTGCAGCACGAACAGGTTGAAGCCGACCGGCGGCGACACCTCGGCCATCTCGACGATCAGCACCAGGAAGATGCCGAACCAAACCAGGTCGAAGCCCGCCTGCTTGATCATCGGCAGGACGACCACCGTCGTCAGCACGATCATCGAGATGCCGTCGAGCGCCGCACCGAGGATGATGTACATGACCGTGAGCGCGGCGATGAGCGCGTAGGGGCTGAGACCGAGGCCGTCGACCCACGTCGCGAGCGCGACCGGGATGCCCGTATAGGCCATCGCCACCGACAGGAACGAGGCGCCGGCGAGGACCAGCATGATCATCGCGGTCAGCCGCGTCGAGCCCATGACGCTGGCCCAGAACGTCGCCCAGGTCAGCGCCCCCGACCACCACGCGATAGCGAGCGCGCCGAGCACGCCCCAGGCGGCGCACTCGGTCGCCGTCGCCCAGCCGAACAGGAGCGAGGCGAAGACCAACGCGATCAGGAGGAGGCAGGGAATGAGCTGCGCCGATTCCTTGAGCTTGGCGGAGAAGCTCATGGGCGGGTCGCGCGGCGGCTGCTTGTCCGGATTGAGCAACGCCCACAGGATGATGTAGCCGGAATAGAGCGCCATCACCAAAAGGCCGGGCAGGAACCCGGCCAGGAAGACCTGGATGATCGAGACGTTGGCGGCGACCGCATAGACCACCATCATGATCGAGGGCGGCAGCAGGATGCCGAGGGTGCCGGCGCCGGCGAGCGAACCGAGGCTCACCATCTCGTCGTAGCCGCGCTTCTTCAATTCCGGCAGGGCGATCTTGGCGATGGTGGCGCAGGTGGCGGCGGAGGAGCCGGACACGGACCCGAAGATGCCGCAGCCGAGCACGTTGACGTGCATGAGCCGCCCCGGCAGCCAGCCGAGCCAGGGCGACAGGCCCCGGAACATCTCCTCCGACAGGCGCGTGCGGAACAGGATCTCGCCCATCCACACGAACAGCGGCAGGGCGGCGAGGGTCCACGAGGCGCTGTTGCCCCAGATCGTGGTGGCGAGGACCGGGCCGATCGGCACGTTGGCGACGAACAGCATGGCCGCGAAGGCGCAAGCCATCAGCGCGAT
Organism: Beijerinckiaceae bacterium; assembly: GCA_035630175.1. Lineage (GTDB taxonomy): Bacteria > Pseudomonadota > Alphaproteobacteria > Rhizobiales > Beijerinckiaceae > JAJKJG01. The sequence continues at coordinate 1,483 of DASQLE010000312.1, read as the reverse complement.
GGCGATCCACACGCCGGCCGCGAGCAGCGCGGTCAGAAGAACGAGGAGCAGCGCCGCGATCTCGATCAGCTCGAGCGTCCCGAGCACGGCCTAGATTCCCGTCTGGGCGGCGCGCTCGACGACTTCCTCGGCGGTCGCCGGCGGCGGCTTGTCGTAGCTCGGCGCGTGACCCGCGAGCACGCGAGCAAGCTCATCGAGGAAGGCGATGCACAGGACGACGAGGCCGATTGCGTAGCCGAGCTGCGGCATCCACAACGGGACGGCGAGCACGCCCTGAGACATGTCGTTGAAGCGCCAGGAATCGTAGGTCATGCGGACGGCGTGCCAGGCGAAGAAGCCGATAAAGGCGGAGCCGATCAGGAGACAGACGATCTCGAGCGCGCGCCGGGTCCGGCCGTGCAGGCGGTCGAGCACGAGGCCGACGCGGATCATCTCGCCGGACTTGAACGTGTGGGCGAGGGCCAGGAAGGCAAGAGCCGCCATGCACCAGGAGGCGAAGTCGTCGCCAGCCGGGATGTTGAAACCGACCTCGCGCCCGAGGGACAGGCCCATCATGAGAACGAAGATCGCGATCAGGAAAAGCCCGGCGAGGTAGCCGGCGGCACGATAGAGGCCATCGAGAATGGATCGGACCATGTGGGGTATGCCCGCCGCAGCGTCCTCACCATGACCGGGCGGACTGGCGCTCGCAAGCGCCGCCGGTGGCCAAGCAGAGCCGCCTCGGGATGCCGCTGCAAGCGGCCCTCCTAACGAACGGACGCACGGCCTCGCTCCGCCTCAAGCGTACCGAAGCCGGCGCGGCGATCGACGACATCGCCTGTGAGGCATGCTACTGACGCTGATCAAAGGGTGGAGCCGAGCATGACAGCGCTTCGGACAGGGCATTGGCGCACGCACCAATGTCTCGCCGCCGAGGCCGCACAAAGCAGATCGACGCTTGCAACCCAGGCCGCGGTCGCCAAGCTGAAGAACCTGATCCTGTCGGCGGGTTGATCGGCCATGCTGCTCGGCGTCATCGCGGATGATTTCACGGGCGCGAGCGACATCGCCAACACGCTCGCGCGCGGACGCGACGGCAGGGGGCTCACGACGACGCAATTCCTCGGCGTCCCGACGGGGCCGGCGCCGGCGCGTTGCGATGCCGGCGTGGTGGCGCTGAAGAGCCGCTCGATCGCCCCGGCCGAGGCCGTCGCCCAATCGCTCGCCGCGCTCGATTGGCTGCGCGCGCAAGGCTGCCGCCAGTTCGTCTTCAAATACTGCTCGACCTTCGATTCGACGCCGGCCGGCAATATCGGTCCGGTCGGCGAGGCGCTCGCCGAGGCCCTCGGCGTCGCCGGGGTTCCGGCATGCCCGGCCTTTCCGGCCGCCGGCCGCACGGTCTATCAGGGTCATCTGTTCGTCGGCGACCGGCTGCTCAGCGAGTCGAGCCTGCGCACGCATCCGCTCAACCCGATGACCGATCCCGACATCCGCCGCTGGCTCG
>DASQLE010000311.1:0-4624 GCA_035630175.1 Beijerinckiaceae bacterium | reverse complement strand
GGCCCGCGTCTTTGCGGCGCGCCATCGTCGTCGTGCCGGCGTGGTTCTGCTCGCCGGTGGCGTGAAGGCGGTATTGCCAGATCGCCACGATGGCGGTGACGATTCCGATCTTGAGCCCTGACGAATCCAGGGTGTCGCCCTGCTCGATATGCGCTTCGCAATAGCCCCGGTAGCGGTCGGGTTGCACGCGCTCGCGCGGCCGGTCGGCCAGCCCCGCGCGCCCCAAGGCGTCGCGAAGGGGCGTGCCGTCATAGCGGTTCCTGGCCTTGTCGATATCTTCCTCGCTCAGAAGGCCGACAAAGGATCGGCTGCCGATGAACGAGCCGAAATGGCCCTCCTCGTCGCACCAGGCCGCGACATCGATGCCCACGTCGCGCATATCTGGATCCTCGCGGAACGCGCGCGCCGCCTCGAGCCCGTAGATGATGCCGAGCGGGCCATCGAGCCAGCCGGCATGGTTCTGGCTTTCGACATGCGAGCCGGTGAGAAGATGCGGACCGCTTGCGCGGCTGTAGCCGATCACGGTGCCGATGCCGTCGATGCGCGCGTCCAGCCCGGCCTCGTCGAGCCTGTCGCGAAACCAATGGCGCGCCTCGATGTCCTGCGGCGAGAAGGTCGGGCGATGCACGCCGGTCTTGTAAGCGCCGAAGGTCGCCAGCGTGCGGAGGTCGCGAAGGACGCGGTCGGGATCGATGGTCGGCATCATGCAACTCGGCTGTCATTCCGGGGCGGCGCGAAGCGTCGAACCCGGAACCCACGAGGCAGGCGCTACGCGTGGTGCTTGCGAGTGGGTTCCGGGCTCTCGCTTCGCGAGCCCCGGAATGACGGATATCGCCGTTGCCGGCAACATCGGCGGCGCGATCACGCAACCTCCGCCGCGCGAACGGCCTCGACGCGGATCTCCTCGGTCAACCGAGCCTTGAGGGCGGAAAAATCCGGCGACGTCTTCATGGTGTAATGACGCGGGTGCGGCAGGTCGACGGCGACCTCCGCCTTGATGCGTCCCGGACGGGCCGTCATGACGACCACCCGCGACGCCAGGAAGATCGCCTCCTCGATATCGTGCGTGACGAACAGGACGGTCTTGCGCTCGCGCTCCCAGATGCCGAGGAGAAGTTCCTGCATCAGGGCGCGGGTCTGGTTGTCGAGCGCGCCGAAGGGCTCGTCGAGCAGCAGGATTTCGGGGTCGTTGGCGAGCGCCCGCGCGATGGCGGTGCGCTGCTGCATGCCGCCGGACAGCTGTTTCGGATAATGGCTCTCGAAGCCGGCGAGGCCGACCTTGGCGACGTAGGCCGCGACGATGTCGCGCCGCTCGCTCCGCGGCACCCCGCGCTCGCGCAGGCCGAAGGCGATGTTGTCCGCCACGGTGAGCCAAGGAAACAACGTGTAGGACTGAAACACCATGCCGCGGTCGGCGCCGGGACCCGTCACGGCGCGCCCGGCGAGGAGAACGCGGCCGGCGCTCGGCCGGTCGAGCCCGGCGACGATGCGCAGCAAGGTCGACTTGCCGCAGCCGGACGGGCCGAGCACGGTGATGAAGTCGTTCTCGGCCACCGTGAGATCGATCGGCTCCAGCGCAACGGTGGGCGCGCCGCCGCGCCGGTTCGGGAATACGCGGGCAACCCCGTCGACGAGGAGCTTTGGCCCGCTCATGCCAGCCGCCACGGGAAGAGCCACCGGTTCACGGCCTTGAACAGGAAGTCGGAGACGAGCCCGATCAGGCCGATGACGATGATGCCGAAGATCATCTGCCCGGTTGCCAGGAGCGCCTGGCTGTCGATGATCATGTGGCCGATGCCGCTCGACGAGCCGATCAGCTCGGCGACGATCACGTAGGTCCAGGCCCAGCCGAGGACGAGACGCAGGATCTCGGCGATCTCCGGCGCGTTGGCGGGGATGAGCACGCGTCCGACGACGCCGCTGTTGCCGGCCCCCAAGGTGTAGGCCGCTTCGACGAGATCGCGCCGGGTGTTGCCGACGGCGACCGCCACCATCAGGATGATCTGGAAGACGGAGCCGATGAAGATGACGAGGAGCTTCTGCGTCTCGCCGATGCCGGCCCACAGGATCAGGAGCGGCACGAAGGCGGAGGCCGGAAGGTAGCGGGCGAACGAGACGAACGGCTCGAAGAAGGCCTCGACCGATTTGTAGGCGCCCATCAGGATACCGAGCGGCACCGCGACCAGGGCGGCCAGAACGAAGCCGCCGACGACGCGCCACACCGTCACCGCGATATCGGTGCCGAACCCGAACCGCGTCAGCAGCGTCCAGCCGTCCCCGAGCATGGTGATCGGGTCGGCCAGGAAGGTTTTGGAAATGGCGCCGCTGAGCGTCGCCACTGCCCAGGCGGCGACGAACAGCACGAAGAACGAGATGCCGAGGACGACCTGGGCTCTGCGGCTGACGGGCTCGAGGGGGCGGGGCATGGAGTTCCGTCATCCTCGGCCGAAGCGAAGCGGAGAGCCGAGGACCTCATGGCGAGTTGGCGCGGTCGGCACTGGCACCTTATCCGGAAGGAGGTCCTCGGCTCTCCGCGCTACGCGCTCCGGCCGAGGATGACGCCGATATTTTGACGCGCGCGCGATCTGTTAGGACGCGCCGCCGTCGATGAAGCGCGTGTCGACGATGGACTTGATGTCGGGCTTTGCCTTGATGATGCCGATCTCCAGGAGCAGGTCGGCGGCTTCGCTCGAGAATTGCTCGAATTCCGAGGCGAAGAATTTCTTGTTCGCCTCGCGATCCTGCCAGCGCAGGTATTTCGCCGAATTGGCGAACTGCTCTCCGGTCTGCTTCACGTCGGCGCCCATGATCTCATAGGCTTTCTGCGGCTCGCGCTCGATCATGGCGATCGCCTCGAAATAGCTGTCGGCGAGCGCCTTGGCGGCCTTCGCATTGTCGGCCAGGAATTTCGGCGTGCATCCGAAAGTGTCCATGATCATCGGATAGTCGAGCGTCGTGGCGATGATCTTGCCGGCGTCCGGCTTGTCGCGCACCGACGAGAGATACGGCTCGTAGGTCATGGCGGCGTGGTTCTGGCCGGCGAGGAAGGCCTGCGCGGCCGGACCAGGCTCCAGGTTCACCACGGTGACGTCCTTCACCGACAGCCCGTTCTTCTTCAGGAACCAGGCGAGGGTGAAGTAGGGCGCCGTGCCGGGCGTCGACGCCGCGACAGTCTTGCCCTTCAGATCCTTGATGGCGTTGATGCTGTTACGCACCACCATGCCGTCGGCGCCATAGCTCTTGTCGAGCTGGAACAGCTGCTTGGTGGCGACGCCGTTGGCATTCCAGACGATCCAGGTCTCGACCGTCGTCGCCGCGCACTGGATGTCGCCGGACTGGATGGCGAGATGACGGCTCGCCTGCGGGATCTTCTTGATGCTCACGTCGAGGCCGTTCTTTTTGAAGATGCCGGCTTCCTTGGCGAGCGTGAGCGGCGCGAATCCGGTCCAGCCGCTGATGCCGATCGACAGCTTGGTCTCCTGAGCCGCAGCCGGGAGGCCGGCCAGCATGACGGCAAGCACCAGACCGTTGCGGAACGTCTTCATCGCGAACTCCTGTGGCGGGACCCGGCACGCAGCCAATTGCCTCTGAAGGCTAGCAAGGAGCCTGCCACTTGTCTCCCGGAAAGGCGAACGGCGCCGCGGCCCGGCCGGCTAGGCGAGGCTCGGCAGGTCGAGGTTGTGGCGGCGCGCGCAGGCGACGGCGTCCTCGTAGCCGGCATCGGCGTGGCGCATGACCCCGGAGGCGGGGTCGTTCCACAGGACGCGCTCGATCCGCCGCGCCGCCTCGGGCGTGCCGTCGCAGACGACGACGGTGCCGGCATGCTGCGAATAGCCCATGCCGACGCCGCCGCCGTGATGGATCGAGACCCACGTGGCGCCGGAGGCGCAGTTGAGCAGGGCGTTCAGGAGCGGCCAATCGGAGACGGCGTCCGAGCCGTCCTTCATGGCCTCGGTCTCGCGATTGGGGCTCGCGACCGAGCCGGAATCGAGATGGTCGCGGCCGATGACGATCGGCGCCTTCACCTCGCCCGACGCCACCATGTCGTTGAAGGCGAGGCCGAGGCGGTGCCGGTCGCCGAGCCCGACCCAGCAGATGCGCGCCGGCAGCCCCTGAAATTGGATGCGCCCGCGCGCCATGTCGAGCCAGCCATGCAGGTGCCTGTCCTCCGGCAAGAGCTCCTTCACCTTGGCGTCGGTGCGGTAGATGTCCTCGCGGTCGCCCGACAGCGCCACCCAGCGGAACGGCCCGACGCCGCGGCAGAAGAGCGGGCGGATATAGGCCGGCACGAAGCCCGGGAAGGCGAAGGCGTCGGCGACGCCCATGTCCTTCGCCATCTGGCGGATGTTGTTCCCGTAGTCGAGCGTCGGCACGCCTCCCCGCCAGAAGGCGAGCATGGCTTCGACCTGCACGGCCATGGAGCGCTTCGCCGCCTCGATCGTGCCTTGCGGATCGCGCTCGCGCCGCTCCTCCCATTCGGAGAGGGTCCAGCCGGCCGGCAGATAGCCGTTGACCGGATCATGCGCCGAGGTCTGATCAGTGACGACGTCGGGCCGGACGCCGCGCCGCACGAGGTCGGGGAAAATCTCGGCGGCGTTGCCGAGGAGGCCGACCGATACCGGCT
>DASQLE010000310.1:0-2528 GCA_035630175.1 Beijerinckiaceae bacterium | reverse complement strand
GTTGGTGCAGATGGTCGAGAACTGCCCCGAATAGCGCTTGACGTGGCGCAGCCGGTTGATGCCGTCGCGCATGACGAGGCCCATGGTGCCGGCGTAGTAGTATGGCCAGACGCTCTCCGGGCCGCCGCGCCGTTCCGCCTCAAGAAAGCGCTCCGCGACGAAATCGAGCGCCTCGTCCCAACTGACGCGGGCGAAGCGGCCCGATCCTTTTGCGCCGACGCGCCCGAGCGGATGCAGCAGGCGGTCGGGGTGGTGGATGCGCTCGGCGTAGCGCGCCACCTTGGCGCAGATCACGCCCGCCGTGTAGCTGTTGTCCTCGGCCCCGCGCACCCGGCCGATCGTGCGCCCGTCGATGACCTCGACCTCGAGCGCGCAGGTCGATGGGCAATCGTGCGGACAGGCGGAATGGCGCCGCTCGATGCGAGGCGCGAGGTTCATGCGCTCGCCGCCCCTATCATTACGGCTGCTTTCCTTCGGCGATGATGCCGGCGAGGCGCTTGGCGATCGCCTCCGGCGTCGCGACGATCTCCCCGACGACCTCCTGAAGCTCGGCGCCCGACACCGGGTCGATCTCGAGCCCGGCCTTCTTCGCTTCTTCCAGGAAGGCAGGATCCTTGACGGTGGCGTCGAACGCGTCGCGCAGCGCCTTGACGCGCTCATCCGGCACGCCCGGCGTCGTGAAGATCGGACGCCCGATCTGCGAAGGCGACGACAGCAGCCGCAGCACCGAGCGATCGTCGGGATTGGCGGCGAGGTCCATCAGGAGCGGCACGTTCGGCAGGTCCGGCGCTTTCCTGAGGCCGATCTGGACGAGGATATTGATCTTGTTCTCCTTCAGCCATTCCGCCCGCGTCGCCTTCCACGACGCCCAGCTGTTGCTGCCGCGGCCCGCCACCTCGCCGCGTTCCATCGCGAGGTTGATGTCGTTGCCGCCCGGATAGCCCATGATGACTTTGAACTTGGTGCCGAGGACGGCATTCATGGCGAGCGGATATTGCGACGAGGTGCTGCCGCCGGTGGCTCCGACCGCGATCTCCTGCTTCTTCGCATCCTCAATGGTCTTCACCGGCGAGGTGTGCCAAGTGACCGTCGTGTTGTTCTCGGCGCTCGGATTGCCGATATAGATGAACTTGGTCGTGTCGAACTGCAGCTTCTCGCCCATGGCCTGCGCCAAAGCGAGGGACTGGTCGGCGGTCGCCAGCACCGTGCCGTCCTTGGGGGCGACGTTGTAGACCCAAGCGGAGGCGACCCGGCCCGCCGCGCCCGGCATGTTGCGCGGCACGATCGTCGGCTTGCCGGGAATATGGTCGCCCATGTGGCGGGCAACGACGCGCGCATAAGCGTCGTAGCCGCCGCCGGCCGAGTAGCCGATCACGAGGCTGATCGTCTTGCCCTTGTAGAACTCCTCGACCGATTGCGCGCCGGCCGGGCCGGCGACAGCCAAGGCCGCGCCGCCGGCGAGACCGGCTGCCACGACGGCGCCACGCGCATGACGCAAGCCCTTGAGCACCATTATCGTCTCCCTGGTCCGGGCTTCCTTCTTTGGGGCAGCCTCGCCTTCCATAATCCTAGCCCGTCATTCCGGGGCGCGCCAAGGGCGCGAGCCCGGAACCTACGACCGGATGCGACCGAATGAGTTCATCCATGGGTTCCGGGCTCACACTGCGTGCGCCCCGGAACGACGATTGCTACCCGACGATCTCTTTGTCGGGGAAGAACTGGGCGATCTCGGCCTTGGCGTTGTCGGCGCTGTCGGAGCCATGCACGGAGTTCTCACCGACCGATTGCGCGAAAAGCTTGCGGATGGTGCCCTCGGCCGCCTGCGCGGGGTTGGTCGCGCCCATGACCTCGCGGTATTTGGCGATGGCGTTGTCGCCCTCCAGCACCTGCACGACGACCGGGCCCGAGGTCATGAACTGGACCAGCTCGCCGAAGAACGGCCGTTCCTTGTGGACGGCGTAGAAGGTCTCGGCGTCCTTTCGGCTCATGCGGATGCGCTTCTGAGCGACGATGCGCAGGCCCGCCTTCTCGATGACGGCGTTGATGGCGCCGGTCAGGTTGCGTCCGGTTGCGTCCGGCTTGAGGATGGAAAAGGTGCGCTCGACGGCCATGCGGGATCCATGTCTTGGGGTGTGGGGGGTGGCGGGCTTATAGCGAGGGCAACCGGACCGCTCAAGGGAGAGCCTTTGCGCCGAACGAGACCGTTCAGCGCTCCTTTTGGCGGTCGAGGGCGGCGCGCAATGCAGGGCTGCCGGAGTCAGGGCTTCCCGGCTGTTCGAGCTTCAAGGCGAGGCCGCGCTGCACCGCCGGGCGGGCGAGGACCGTGTCGAGCCAGCGCTTGACGTTCGGGAAGTCGTCGAGGGTCTGCCCCTGCCGCTGCCACAGCTTGATCCAGCCGATGCAGGCGATGTCGGCGATCGAGTAGTCGCCGGCCAGGAAATCGCGGCCGGCGAGGCGGCGGTCCATGACCCCGTAGAGCCGGCTCGTTTCCTTGGTGAAGCGCTCGACCGCGTAGGGAAGCTTCTCGG
>DASQLE010000309.1:0-12568 GCA_035630175.1 Beijerinckiaceae bacterium | reverse complement strand
CACCGATTACGATCATTTCCGCGATTTCCGGCTCGGCCATGTGCAGGCGGAAGGCGTCGACCACACCTGGCTGACCCTCGGCCATCACGAGATCTTCGCCCGCTTCACGCTCAACCGGGAATGGGACGTCAGCGAGCTCTCCTTCGCCAAGTTCATGACCCAGATCACCCGCGATGATCCCGACATCGTCGGCCTGCCGGTGATCTGCTCGCGCCTGTTCCGCTTCTCGTCCTTCTACGTCAACAAGAAGAGCGGCATCAGGACGGCAGAGGATCTTAAGGGCAAGCGCATCGGCTCGCCGGAATGGGCGCATTCGGCGGCCGTCTACATGCGCGGCTGGCTGCACAACGACGTCGGCGTCAAGCTCACCGACGTGCATTGGTACCAGGCCGGCGCCAACGACGCCGGCCGCGTCGAGAAGGTCGAGCTCAACCTGCCCAAGGGCCTGAAGCTCACGCGCGTCGCCGACAAGTCGTTGAGCGAGATGCTGGCCTCCGGCGAGATCGACTGCGCCATCATCGCCCGGCCGCCGACCTGCTTCCTCGAGGGTCACCCGGACGTGGTGCGGCTGTTCCCCGACTTCATGGCCATGGAGGAGGACTATTTCCGCAAGACCAGGGTCTATCCGATCATGCACATCATCGCCATGCAGAAGCATATCGTCGACGAGCATCCCTGGATCGCGCGCAACCTCTATAACGCTTTCCTCGAATCGAAGCGCCGCAGCGTCGAGCGCCTGCTCGACCCGGCCGTGTCGCGCTATCCCCTCGCCTGGCTGCCGCAATACGCACGCCGGATGCGCGAGATGTTCGACGGGGACCCGTTCCCTTACGGCATCGAGGAGAACCGGCCGACGCTGGAGCAGCTCGCCCTCTACGCCTATCAGCAGGGCATCGCCCACCGTCACGCGGAGCCGGAAGACCTCTTCCCGAAGGGCATCATGACCAAGATCGTGATCTGAAGCATGGCCTGAAGACATGGCCCATCCCGACCGCTTCCTCCTCGCCGGCCTGATGGGCTGGCCCGTGATGCATTCGCGCTCGCCGAAGCTGCACAACCATTGGTTCGCACAGCATGGCCTCGCTGGCACCTACGTGCCGCTCGCCATCAGGCCGGAGGGCCTCGGGCCGGCGCTGCGGGCGCTGGCGCCGCTCGGCTTCTCCGGCTGCAACCTCACCATTCCGCACAAGGAGACGGCGCTCGCCTTCGTCGACGAGATCGACGGCGCGGCGCGGCGCATCGGCGCCTCGAGCTGTATCGTCGTGCGGCCGGACGGATCGCTTCTCGCCACCAACAACGACGGCTACGGCTTCATCGAGGGCCTTCTCGAAGCCGACCCTAACTGGCGCGCCGGGGCGGACCCGATCGTGGTCATCGGGGCGGGCGGCGGCTCCCGCGCCGTCATCGACAGCCTCGCGGAGCGCGGCGCCCGCGAAATCCGCCTCCTCAACCGTACGCCCGAGCGCGCGCAAACGCTGGCGCGGGAATTCGGCGGGCCGATCGCGGCGCTGTCCTGGGACGAGCGGCATGCCGCCCTGGCCGGCGCCGCCATGCTGGTCAACACGACCAGCCAGGGCATGGTCGGCGAGCCGCCGCTCGATCTCGACCTCGACAAGCTGCCGACGAGCGCCCTCGTCGCCGATATCGTCTACATCCCGCGCGAGACGCCGCTCCTGGCGGCGGCGCGGGCGCGCGGCAACCGCACCGTCAACGGCCTCGGCATGCTGCTGCACCAGGCCCGGCCGGCCTGGAAGGCGTGGTTCGGCATCGACACCGAGGTGACGCCGGAGCTGCGCGCGCTCATCGAGGCGACGATGTGAACAGCCCGTGCGTTTTCGTTGTCAGGGCCGGGCTTGTCCCGGCCATCCCAATCGGTGAGGCTCAGCAATCGGGATCGCCGGGACAAGCCCGACGATGACGAAGTCGTAACTGGGATGCTCGGCATGACCATGCAAACTTCCATCGCCACCGTGTCGCTGAGCGGCGGGCTCGCCGAGAAGCTGGAGGCCATTGCGGCGGCAGGGTTCAAGGGGGTCGAAATCTTCGAGGCCGATCTCCTGTCCTTCAACGGCACGCCTCGCGAGGTCGCGCGCATGGTCGAGGGCCTTGGCCTCGAGGTGCTGACCTTCCAGCCGTTCCGGGATTTCGAGGGTATGCCGGAGCCGCAGCGCGCACGCACCCTGGCGCGGGCGGAGCGCAAGTTCGACCTGATGGGCGAGCTCGACTGCCGTCAGCTCTTCGTGTGCAGCAACGTCTCGCCGGATTCCCTCGGCGGCATCGAGCGCGCCGCCGCCGATTTGCACGAGCTCGGCGAGCGGGCAGCGAAGCGCGACATTCGGGTCGGGTTCGAAGCCCTCGCCTGGGGGCGGCACATCAACGATTACCGCGACGCCTGGGAGGTGGTGCGGCGCGCCGATCACCCCGCGATCGGCATCGTTCTCGACAGCTTCCATATCTTCTCCCGGCGTACCGACCTGAAACCGATACGCTCCATTCCGCGCGACAAGATCTTCCTCGTCCAGCTCGCCGACGCGCCGTGGCTCGACATGGACGTGCTGCAATGGAGCCGCCATTTCCGCTGCTTCCCGGGACAGGGCGAATTCCCGCTCGTCGATTTCATGCAAACGGTCTTGACGACCGGCTATGACGGGCCGCTGTCGCTCGAGATCTTCAACGACGAGTTCCGGGCCGGCTCGCCGCGCGGCGTCGCCGTCGACGGCCATCGCTCGCTGATCTACCTGTTGGACCAGCTGCAGACGGCCGCAGGGGACGCCGGCCCAAGCTCGTTGCCGCCGCGGTCAAAATGCCTCGGCGTCGAGTTCATCGAGTTCGCCGTCGGCGAAGCTTCCGTGGAGGCGCTGGCCGGCCTGTTCGCCGGGCTCGGGTTCCAGAAGGTCGGGCAGCACAAGTCGAAGGCGGTGACGCGCTGGTCGCAAGGCGCCGTCAATCTCGTCCTCAACGCCGATCCGGACGGCTTTGCCCACGCCTATCAGATCACACATGGCCCGTCCGTATGCGCCATCTGCCTCAAGGTGGACGACGCCGCCAGGACCCTCGACCGCGCCGAGCGGCTGCGCGACGTGCCCTTCCGGCAGCCGGTCGGCCCCGGCGAACTGGAGATTCCGGCCGTGCGCGGGCTGGGCGGCAGCCTCCTTTATTTCGTCGATCCGACGAGCGAGTTGCGCCGCATCTGGGACGTCGATTTCGACACCGTCGCGCCGGACGACGCCGGCGACGCCGGCCTCAAGAGCGTCGATCACATCTCGCAGTCCATGTACTACGAGGAGATGCTGTCCTGGCTCCTCTTCTACACGTCCCTGCTCGACGTGGCGAAGACGCCGCAGCAGGACGTGAGCGACCCCGGCGGCATCGTCAAGAGCCAGGCGGTGCAGACCGCTGACGGCGCGCTGCGCATCGTGCTCAACGGCTCGCAGAGCCAGCAGACCCTGTCGTCGCGCTTCCTTTCCGAGTTCTTCGGCTCCGGGGTGCAGCACATCGCCTTTGCCACCGACGACATCGTCGCGACGGTGCGCACCCTCGTCGCCAACGGCGTCGAGATGCTGCCAATCCCCGAGAATTACTACGACGACCTCGAGGCGCGCACCGACTTGACCGCGGAGCGCCTCGATGGGCTGCGCGCCGGCAACATCCTCTACGATCGCGACGAGGGCGGCGAGTTCCTGCAGGCCTACACGAAAAGCTTCGAGGACCGCTTCTTCTTCGAGATCCTCGAGCGTCGCGGCTCGAAGGGATACGGGGCCGTGAACGCCCCCATCCGCCTCGCCGCGCAGACGCGCCTGGCCCGTCCGCCGGCAATGCCGCGGGCTTAACCTACTCCTCTCACAAGTCGGGTGTTCCCGACTTGTGCATTATTTATTGGATCTTGGGGACACCCGAGATCGGGAGAGGAAGTTTCGAATAATAATGGTCCCAGGTCTTCTGGAAGAGGTTCGGCGTCCAGAGCTTTTCACGGCACGCCGCCTGCTCCTCCGCGCTGAAGACGTAGGGCTCGCCGATCTGCATGGCCATATATTGCCGGTAGGCGTTCTCCTCCACATACGCGGCAAGGGCGAAGCATTCGAGGATGTCCTTGCCGACCACGACGACGCCGTGCGCCTTGAGGAGCGCCGCCGGCCTCGCGCCGAGCAATGCGGCGAGCTTCTCGCCCATCGGCTTCGTGTTCACGGATAGCGGCGAGTCCATCACCGGCATGTCGCCGAGCAGCACGCCCTGCGCATAGACGGGCTTGTAGGCGTGGCCCGTCATGGTCAGGAAGGTCGACCATCGCGGGTGCGTGTGGAACACCGCGTTGACGTCGGGGCGGGCGCGGTAGATTTCGGAATGGATGTGGAACTCGAGCGGCGGCTTGGCGGCGCCCTCGACGAGATTGCCGTCGAGGTCGATGCCGACGATGTCCTCGAGCGTCAGCGCGCCGCGCACGGAAGCGCCCGAGTTGATGTAGAGCGAGCCCGCGTCCCTGCGGATGCTGCAATGGCCGTTATGGTCGATGATCTCGGCGCGCTCGAGCATGCGGATGGCGTCGACAAGCTTCTGCTTGGCGGCGTCGCGCGGCGAGACTGCATCGACGAGCTTGGCGTGGGCTTGCGACATGGCGCGTCTCCTCATTCTCTAACATCCTCATGCTGACGAGCGTTGATGTACTCCTTACTCCGTCGCCCGCCGCTTCCACAAATCCCAGGACCGCGTGACGGTGGCGAGGTTGACGGCGTCGGCGAGGCGTCCTTCCTCGGCGTCGAGCGCGGCCATGGAGCCGCCGAGCAGGGCCGCCTGCAGTTGCACGCGTGCGCTCACCTCGGTGAAGATGGCGCGGAACACCGTGTCGGGCACCGTCGGGCCGACCGCGACCATGCCGTGGGCGCGCAACAACACGACGGACTTGTCGGCCAGCACCTCCGCGAGAGCGGCGCCTTTATCCGGCGCATTCACGACGATGTCGGTCGTTCCGAATTTTTCGCGGATATCGAACACGTTGACGCCGGCGGCCAGGAAGGCGGCGTTGTGATAGGTGGCGCGGAGCGGGGTGCCGACGAGGCCGAACGGGATGACGGCGGCGGAATGGCTGTGCGCCACGGCCATGACGTCCGGCCGCCGCCGATAGATCTCGCTGTGGATGAAGCGCTCGAGGAAGCCGCTGCGGCCGCGCGCGTCGCAGGGCTCGGCATCGAGATCGAACTCCATGATGTCGTCGGCCGTGACGAGCGCGGGCGCCAGCGAGCGCGACATCAGGAAACGATCCGGACGGTGCGGGTGGCGCATCGAGAAATGACCAGCCGCGTCGAACACGCCCTGGTCGACGAGGATGCGGCTCGCTGCCGCCAAGTCCTCGAGCATGCCGCGCTCGACCGGCCCGCCCGATTCCGGCGCCGCGCCCGTCCGAGCGCCCGCGGCGGCTTGCGTGAGGGTCATGGGCTCGTCTCCGGCGCCGCGGTTCTCTATGGGATCGCCCCGTTTCGATCCAGCCTCGCGGCAGCTCCGCTGACAAGGGTTCCGCTCGCAAAAGAGCCCCGGCGCGTCGAAACGCAGCCGGGGCCCAGGAAGAACCAAGGGTCTCGAAACCTTGGAACCCTATCCTAATCGTCCAAATGCGGCTGTTATGTGCCATGCCGCACGTGAGGCGGCGCGACAATGCGACCGGATGGCCGCGGTCTACGGCGCCGTTTCCTGGCTCACAGCCGATCGATCGACCGTGACGACCGCATCGGCGATCAGCGGCTCGAGGGCGCGCCCTACCTGACGGCGCACGTCCTCGGCGCCCGCCCGGTCCGCCGCGGCTGCCGTCACGATCACGTGAAGGCCGAAGGCGCTCTTGCGATCAGCGATATTGGTGCGAAAAGCCTCGATAACGCCCTCCCGCACCAGGCGGTTGAGTACGGCGTTGATGGCGCCCCAGGAAGTCAGGTTCGTCTCCTTCGGAAAATCAAGCTCTTAGATGTTACGCCCCTGGCCTCAGGAGGTTCCATGGGGCCAGCGCTCCGCGAGCCAGGCCTTGGTCACCGAGATGTCCGCCTGGGACAGGGCATGGCCGACCGGCAGAACGCGGTGATCGACGAGGGCTCCCGCCGTCCGCAAAGCGCCGGCCAGCCGGGCCGCGTTCTCGGCCGGCACGATCGGATCGCTCGCGCCGGATAGGATCAGCACGGGCTTGCCGGCCACAGCCGCCGCCGGAGCATCGGGCAGGGGCACCATGGCGCGCAGCAGCGCCGCGCCGGCGAGCGTTTCGGGCCGCAGTTCGAGGAGGGCGGCGGCGATGTTGGCGCCGTTCGAGAAGCCGAGCGCCACCGGCGCCGCGAGTCCATACGCCTCGCGAGCCTCAGCGATGAAGGCGGCCAGGTCGTCGGCGCGGCGGCGGACATCCGCTTCGTCGAACACGCCCTCGGCAAGACGGCGGAAGAAGCGCGGCATGCCGCCTTCCAGCACCTTGCCGCGCGGCGACAGCAGCGCCGAACCGGGCGCCACGGCGCGCCCGAGCGGCAGCAGGTCGTCCTCGTCGCCGCCGGTGCCGTGCAGGAGCAGGAGCGGCGGCCGGCCGGGTTCGGCCGCCGGCAGGAACCGGTGCAGGTGCGAGAGTTCGGTTATCGTGGTCATGGATGTCTCCGAGACATGGGTCCGGCCGTGCGCGCCAAGCCGGGGCGAAACCTAAGCAGCGAGGGCGGGCAGGACGGCTTCGATCTCCTTCCGCCGCGGCTCCAGCGACGGCGGCAGCTTCAGGGCTCCGCCGAGGGTCGCGACCGGCTCGTCCGCGGCGAAGCCGGGACTGTCGGTGGCGATCTCGAACAGCACGCCGCCGGGCTCGCGGAAGTAGAGCGAGCGGAAATAATGGCGGGCCCGCTGCTCGGTGGTGCGGGTGCCGTGATTGTCGGCGAGCTTCCTCATCATGGCGAACTCCGCTTCGTCATCCGCGGCCCGGAAGGCGACGTGATGCACTGATCCGGCGCCGGGCCGCCCGTGCAGGAAGTCTCCGGCGACGCGGATGTCGACGATGCCGCCGGCTGCGGCGTCCGCCTTGAAGCGGATCGTCGACTCCTCCCGTGCGAACTCCGCGAATCCGAGCACGTCCGTCAGGATGGCGCCGGTCGGAGCGGCCTCCGCGAGGAGCAGGCTGACGCCGTGGAAGCCGCGGATGGCGGCCTCGGGCGGCACGTCGCCGTCGCTCCAGGCCGGCTCGCCTTCGATCCCCGGCACCGCCGCGACGGCGAGCCGAGCGCCGTCAGAATCCTTGAACGGCAGCACGGTCTCGCCGAAGCGCTTCGTCATCGGACCGTGCTCGACCCCTTTATCGACGAAGCGGTGCGCCCAGTAGCCGATCGCGCCTTCAGGCACGCGGAACACGGTTTCCGCCGTCTCGCCGATGCCGAGCCGCCCGGGAGCCGCATGCTCCCAGGGAAAGAAGGTCAGGATCGTGCCCGGCCGTCCGGTCTCGTCGCCGAAATAGAGATGGTAGGTGGTCGGATCGTCGAAGTTGACGGTCTTTTTGACGAGACGCAGCCCGAGCAGGCGGGTGTAGAAATCGAGGTTGCGGCGCGCCGGGCCGGCGATCGCCGTGACGTGGTGGATGCCGTGATGGGCCATCGTGGTGATCTCCGTTCGAGACGGCATGGTGCGTGCCGCCGTGGTTGCTTATGCAGATAAGGCGAGACGATCAGGAAGCCCACGGGTCGTTGCTTGCGCCGGCGCAAAGGCGGCGTGCGCGAAAGCGACATGGCGTCGGCGACGCCACAGTTGGCGCGCGAGATTAAGAGTTCAGCAGACACTCCCGCTTATGCTCGCGACCAGATCACGGTCCCTGTCCGGAGTTGTCGCGTGCCCGTCCTTTTTCCTGCCGCTCGGTTCGCCCTCGCCACCGCCTTCGCCACGCTTGCTTTGACGACGGCCGCTTCCGCGCAGACGGCCGGAACACGCCAATCCATGGAACGCTGCGTCGACGGCGTGCTGGCACGCATGGCCCGCGCCAAGGCGCCGGAGGCGCAGGTCGGGCAAGCCGTCGTGGCGCAATGCGACGCGCCGTTGCGGGCGGCCCTCGCCTCGGCCATCGAGACCGGCGAGGCCTTCATCTGCACGGTCGATAGCTGCATCGGCATGGCCCGCCAGCGGGCCGCCGAAGAGGCCAAATCGGCGTATCGCGAGCGGCTGACGCGGGGTCTGTAAGGGCGCCAAGCGCGCTACACGGCCTGTCGCCTCTCCCGCTCGCGGGGAGAGGCCGAAGTCGCCGCGGCAGCGGCGACCGGGTGAGGGCGACGCCGGCCCTCACCCTAACCTTCTCCCGCAAGTGGGAGAGGATCGACGAACCCGGACAGCATCTTGGAAACGGACCGGCGTCCCCCTATGCTCGCGGAGCACGGCTGCTCGCAGCCGGTTTCGCCAATGCGGCGAGACGGCGCTGACGCCGCAACAAAAACGGAACCGCAGGGAGGATTCCTGATGAAACGCCCCGTCGCCGCGCTTGCGGCGCTCGCCCTCGCATGGGCCGCCGGCCCGGCGCTCGCGCAAGCCCCGACCGGCAAGGTCACCGTCGTCACCTCGTTCTCGAAGGACGTGACCGATCCGTTCAAGAAGGCCTTCGAGAAGGCCTATCCGGGCACAAATCTGGAGGTCCAGAACCGCAACACCAACGCCGGCGTCAAATTCGTCGAGGAGACCAAGAGCAACAACCAGACCGATCTGTTCTGGGCCTCCGCCCCGGACGCCTTCGAGGTGCTGAAGGGCAAGGACCTTCTGCAAAAGTATCAGCCCAAGGCGACCGGCATCCCCGAGAAGATCGGCGCCTTCCCGATCAATGACCCGGGAGGCTTCTATTTCGGCTTCGCGGCGTCCGGCTACGGCATCATGTGGAACGAGCGCTACGTAAAGGCCAACAAGCTGCCCGAACCCAAGGACTGGAGCGACCTCGCCCAGGCGCCCTATCACGACCACGTGTCGATCGCCGCGCCCTCGCGCTCCGGCACGACGCATCTCACGGTCGAGACCATTCTGCAGGGCGAGGGGTGGGACAAGGGCTGGCGCACGGTCAAGGAGATGGGCGGCAATTTCCGCCAGGTGACGGAGCGTTCCTTCGGCGTTCCCGACGCGGTCAATTCCGGCCAGGTCGGCTACGGGGTCGTCATCGACTTCTTCGCCTTCTCGGCGCAGGCGTCCGGCTTCCCGGTCAAGTTCGTGTATCCGACCGTGACCACGATCGTGCCGGCCAATATCGCCGTCATCGCCAAGGCGCCCAACAAGGCCGGCGCCGAGGCCTTTGTCGAGTTCCTGCTGTCGCCCGCGGGCCAGGAGGTGCTGCTCGAGCCGAGCATCCGCCGCCTTCCGGTCAACCCGGCCGTCTACGCCAAGGCGCCGGCCGATTACCCGAACCCGTTCAAGGATCCTTCCCTCGGTGCGCGGGTGAAGTTCGACGTCGACGTGTCCGAGAAGCGCACGGCCGTCGTCGACGCGCTGTTCGACCAGATCATCACCTTCCAGCTCGATGCCCTGAAGGGCGCCACGAAAGCGATCCACGACGCGGAAGCCGCCCTCGCCAAGAAAGACAATCCGGGAGGGCGCGCTCTCGTCAAGGAAGCGCGCGACCTGATCGCGGCGATGCCGGTCGGCGACGCGGAGGCCGCCTCGCCCGCGGTGACCGGCGCCTTCACGGGTGCCAAGGAGAAGGGCGCGCGCCAGGCCGAGCTCGAGGCGCAATGGGCCGCCTTCGCCAAGGAGCGCTATGCCCAGGCGCGGGCCAAGGCCGACGAGGCCGCCAAGCTGGCCCGCTAAAGCAGAAGGCGGCTCGCAAGCCCTGACAAGGAGCGCCGATGGCCCTCGCCTTGCCCGGCCGCCGG
The DNA here is from genome assembly GCA_035630175.1 of Beijerinckiaceae bacterium. GTDB lineage: Bacteria > Pseudomonadota > Alphaproteobacteria > Rhizobiales > Beijerinckiaceae > JAJKJG01. The sequence continues at coordinate 2,738 of DASQLE010000309.1, read as the reverse complement.
AGCCAGCTCGCGGTCACGCCGGGCCAGGCGGCGCTGATCGCGGGTATCGCGCTGTTCCTTCTGCTGTTCCTGATCGTGCCCGTGGCGACGGTGATCTACGTCGCCTTCACCGAGAAGGGCACAGGCGCATTCACGCTCGTGAACTTCGCCGATTTCGCGCGCACGGACCTGTTCGTGCGCTCGTTCTGGAACTCGGTCTATGTCTCCGGCATGTCGGTCGCGCTGGCGTCGCTGTTCGCCCTGCCGCTGGCGACCCTCACCACGCGCTTCGCCTTCCGCGGCGCGCTGCTCATCCAGACGCTCGGCTTCATCCCGCTGATCATGCCGCCCTTCGTCGGCGCGGTCGCCATGCAGCTCCTGTTCGGGCGCAACGGCACCGTCAACCTTCTGTTCGATGAATGGTTCGGCTTCAAGATCCCGTTCATGGAAGGATTGAACGGCGTCATCTTCGTCGAGGCCGTTCATTATTTCCCGTTCATCCTGATCAACCTGTCGGCGGCCTTGCGCAATATCGACCGCGCCATGGAAGAAGCCGCGCAGAATCTCGGCTGCTCGGGCTTCCGCCTGTTCCGCCGCATCGTGTTCCCGCTCGCCTTGCCCGGCTACGTCGCCGGCGCGTCGCTGGTTTTCGTGAAAGTCTTCGACGATCTCGCGACGCCCCTGCTCCTCAACGTCAAGGACATGCTGGCGCCGCAGGCCTATCTCCGCGTCACCTCGATCGGCATCGCCGACCCGATGGGCTACGTCATCGCCGTCGTCCTGATCGTCGTGTCGATTCTCGCCATGTGGGCCTCCGCCGCGGCCCTGAAAGGGCGCGACTACGCCACCATGCAGCGCGGCGGCGGCGGCCTCGCCCGGCGCCGCATGCGCCCCTGGGAGAGCGCCCTCGCCTACGCCGTCGTGCTGCTCATCCTGGCGCTGGTGCTGGCGCCCCATCTCGGGCTCCTGCTCCTGTCCTTCGCCACGATCTGGTCGTTCAGCCCGCTGCCCGACGGCTTCACCCTGGCCCATTACGCGCGCGTCTTCGGCGACAGCTCGGTCTACATCACCAACACGCTGCTCTACGCCTCGCTCGCCGGGCTCATCGACGTCGTGCTCGGCGCCGCCATCGCCTATCTCGTCCTGCGCACGAAGCTCATCGGCCGCGAAGGGCTCGACTGGGCGGCGTCGGCCGCCCTTGCGGTGCCGGGCGTCGTGCTCGGCATCGGCTATCTGCGCACCTTCTACGGCGTGCAGCTACCGGACGGACGGCCGCTCGCCACCCTGTGGATTATGATCGTGCTGGCCCTTGCCATTCGCCGCCTGCCCTATGCCTTGCGCGCCTGCTACGCCGCGCTCCAGCAGATCTCCGTCTCGCTCGAGGAAGCGGCCGAGAACCTCGGCGCCACCAAGGCGCGGACGGTGCGGCGGGTCGTGGTGCCGCTGATGACGGGCGGCATCCTGGCCGGCTTCATCTCGAGCTTCTCCACCGCCGCCGTCGAGCTCTCGGCGACGCTCATGCTCGTCAACTCCAGTTCCGACGCACCGCTCGCCTACGGGCTCTACGTCTTCATGCAGTCGCCCGCCGGGCGCGGGCCCGGTGCGGCGCTCGGCATCATCGCCGTCGTGCTCGTCGCTTTCTGCGCTTTCCTGTCGCATCTCGTCATCGAGCGGAGCCAACGGGCCAAGGGCGCGGCTTAAGCCTGATGCCGGAGAGATCATGAACCAGCTTGCCCCGATGCCCGAGATCGCCATCGAGCGCGTCGGCGTGCGCATCGAGGACGTCGATCTGTCCTACGGTACGAACCACGTCCTCAAGCGCATCAATCTCGCGATCGAGCCCGGCGAGTTCTTCGCCTTTCTCGGTCCGTCCGGCTGCGGGAAGACGACGCTGCTGCGCCTCATCGCCGGCTTCAACGGGGCCGATCGCGGGCGCGTTCTGGTCGGCGGCCACGACATCTCGCGCCTGCCGCCGTGGAAGCGCGACGTCGGCATGGTGTTCCAGTCCTATGCCCTGTGGCCGCATATGAGCGTCCGGCGCAACGTCGCCTTCGGGCTCGAGGAACGGCGGCTGCCGCGCGCCGAGATCGAGCGACGGGTGGCGGAAGCGCTCGACCTCGTCGGCCTCTCGGCTCTCGCCGACCGGCGGCCGTCGCAGCTCTCCGGCGGCCAGCAGCAGCGCGTCGCGGTCGCCCGCACGGTGGCGATCCGGCCCAAGGTGCTGCTCCTCGACGAGCCCCTGTCGAATCTCGACGCCAAGCTGCGCGTGCAGGTGCGGCGGGAGCTGCGCGACCTGCAGCAGCGGCTCGGCATCACGACCATCTTCGTCACGCACGACCAGGAGGAGGCGAACACGATCTGCGACCGCATCGCCGTCATGAATGACGGCGTCGTCCAGCAGGTCGGAACGCCGATGGCGCTCTACGAACGTCCGGCCAACCTGTTCGTGGCGGGCTTCCTCGGCACGGCGAACATCCTCGAAGGCGAGATCGCCGCTGCGGGCGGCGAGCGGGCCTTCCGCATCGCCGAGGGCGTGGCGGTGCCGATCCCGCACGGCGTCGACGTGGCGCCCGGCTCGAAGCTCGTCTTCCGGCCGCAGGACGCCCGCATCGCGACGGGCGCGGACGGCGCCCTGCCCGGCGCCGTCGCGCATCGCGAGTTCCTTGGCTCGGCCGTGCGCTATGGCGTGCGCATCGGCGCCGCCGAGATCGCTGTCGACGCGCCGTTCCACGCCGGCGACCGGCTCTACGAGATCGGCG
>DASQLE010000308.1:0-2569 GCA_035630175.1 Beijerinckiaceae bacterium | reverse complement strand
ATCCTGCTCAACTTCTTGGAATCGATCACGTTCATGCGTTCTTGATCGATTCGATCAAGAACGCATCGTGATCTGGCGCCTCAGGATGCATCGTGACCGAAGGATAGGCCCATGCTTGTGCGATTCGACATCCGACCCGACGGGGAGGGCTGGACGATCTTCGACCGGATCACCAACCAACCGGCCATTGTCGACGGCTTTCTGTCGGTCGGCCTAGCGTTCCAGGACGCCGACGATCTGGTCGATCTGCTGAATACCCTTGACGTGCTGCTGCGGCAGGCAACGGTGCATTGATCGCGAAGCCGACGATCCGTCTGACGCGGGCCCCCTCCCCGCGCTTGCGTCGATGGCGGCGAGGGCCCATATAGCCGGCGGGAGGTTGGCGGGGGACGTTTCACTCGCCAACCGGGTCAGGTCCGGAAGGAAGCAGCCCTAACGAGACCGAGCGGGTCTTCGTCCAGCCTCCCACTGGGCGCCCCTGGGAGGCGCGTGGAGCCCCTTTTGCAGGGGCTGCCGCGGGACGATTCTCTCGCTCGCGAAACCTCTGAATCAGCGCCGATGGACGACACGACCGGCACGCCCCCATCCGACGAGCCGGCCTTTCCGGGCTTCGCTCCGGCGCCCGCCGCGCAGGCGTCTCCCTACCGCGTCCTCGCCCGCAAATACCGGCCGCGCACGTTCGACGACCTGATCGGCCAGGACGTCATGGTGCGCACCCTGTCGAACGCCTTCGAGACGGGCCGCATCCCGCAGGCCTGGATGCTGACCGGCGTCCGCGGCGTCGGCAAGACGACGACGGCCCGCATCCTCGCCCGCGCCCTAAACTACGAGTTGCCGGACGACGAGCGACCGTCCGGCCCGACGATCCGCATGCCGCGCCTCGGCATCCATTGCGAGGCGATCATGGAATCGCGCCATGTCGACGTGCTCGAGATGGACGCCGCCTCGCATACGGGCGTCGAGAACATCCGCCAGATCACCGATGCGGTGCGCTACGCTCCGGCCACGGCGCGCTACAGGGTCTACATCATCGACGAAGTGCACATGCTGTCGGCGGCGGCCTTCAACGCCTTTCTCAAGACGCTGGAGGAGCCGCCGCCGCACGCCAAGTTCGTGTTCGCGACCACCGAGATCCGCAAGGTGCCGGTGACGATCCTGTCGCGTTGCCAGCGCTTCGACCTACGCCGCATCGAATCCGACAAGCTCGTCCGGCACCTCGGCACGATCTGCGCGGCCGAGGGCGTCGAGGCGGAGCCTGAGGCGCTCGCCGCCATCGCCCGCGCGGCCGAGGGGTCGGTGCGCGATTCGCTGTCGCTCCTCGACCAGGCCATCGCCCACGGCGCCGGCCGTGTCGCGGCCGCGGCGGTACGCGACATGCTCGGCCTTGCCGATCGGGCGCAGGTGATCGACCTGTTCGAGGCGACGATGCGCGGCGACATCGCGACCGCCTTCGTCACCCTGCGCGCGCAATACGACGCGGGCGCCGACCCGGCCGTGACCCTTGCCGACCTCGCCACCTTCACGCATCTCGTCACGCGCCTGAAGCTCGTGCCGGACGCCGGCAAGGACCCGGCCCTGACGGAAGCGGAGCGCAGCCGCGGCGCGGACTTCGCGCAACGATTGTCCGTCCGCACGCTGTCGCGCGCCTGGCAAATCCTTTTGAAGGGCATCCCCGAGGTGCAGACGGCGACGCGGCCCTTTGCAGCGGCCGAGATGGTGCTCGTGCGCCTCGCCTATGCGGCCGACCTGCCGACCCCGGACGAGGCCCTGCGCGCCCTGCGCGACGGCGCGTCCCGAACCGTCGAGACCGGCGCCGCGCCGACGCGCTCGCCCGGCGGGCCGGTCCTGGCGACGGCGCAGGCGCGCGCCCAGCCGGCGGAGACGCGCCCCGCTCCCGTCGAGGTCGCCGCGCCGCGGCTGCGCCGCTTCGCGGATTTGGTCGCGCTCGCCGGCGAGCGGCGCGCCATCGGCCTCAAGGACGCGCTTGAACGAGACGTGCGCCTCGTACGTTTCGACGACGGCCAGATCGAGTTCGCCCTCGCCGAGGGCGGCAGCCGCACCCTCGCCGGCGATCTCTCGCGCGCCCTGCACGAATGGACCGGGCGGCGCTGGGTCGTGGCCTTGTCGTCGGAGCCGGGCGCCCCGACCCTGCGCGAGCAGAACAAGACGGCGGAGCGCGAGCGCAAGAGCGGCGCCGCCGAGCACCCGCTGGTCCAGGCAGTGCTGAGCCGCTTCCCGGGCGCCGAGATCGTCGACGTGCGCGACAGGGCCGAGCCCCCGGCTCCGCCGCCGCTCAGCGAGGACGAGGCGGCGCTCTTGGCGGAACCTTCGGACGACGCGAACGATGAGGTGTAACGTCATTCCGGGGCTCACGAAGCGAGAGCCCGGAACACGACGGGGTGACACGCGTCGTGCTCGTTCACGGGGTTCCGGGTTCGCAGCTTTGGTGCGCCACGGAATGACGGGATTTAGGAGAGAGCCATGCGCGATCTGATGGGCATCATGAAACAGGCCCAAGCCATGCAGCAGAAGATGCAGGACGTGCAGGCCGAGCTCGACACGATCGAGG
>DASQLE010000307.1:0-2341 GCA_035630175.1 Beijerinckiaceae bacterium | reverse complement strand
GCCGTCGGCATCGGCTACGTGGCGGCGAGCCGCAAGGCCGATCCGCACACCCTCATCCTGGTCAACGGCTCGACGCAGATCACGCCGATCCTCAACCCGAGCGCGCGCACCTTGAGCGAGGTGCAGCCGGTGATGAACACGATGCTCGACGATTTCGTGTTCTTCGTGAAGGGCGACGCGCCGTGGAAGACGGCCGCCGATTTCGTCAAGGACGCCAAGGCGAAGCCGCCCAAGACCTTCGCCTTCGCGACCGGCGGCACCACCGACGTGATGGCCGTGACCGTGCTCTCCAAGGCGACCGGCACGGAATTGAACACGGTCAACTTCAACAGCGGCGGCGAAGCCTTGACGGCGCTTCTCGGCGGCCACGTGCATGCGGTGGTCAGCAACCCGCTCGAGATGATGGGCCATTTGAAATCGGGAGCGGTGCGCGCCATCGGCGTGTTCCGCGACAACCGCTTCGCGGAATTGCCGGACGTGTCGACCATGAAGGAGCAGGGCATCGAGGTGCCGGCCTTCCAGATGTGGCGCGGCGTGGCGATCCCGAAGGGCGCGCCGGAGCCGGCGGCGCGCTATTGGGAAGGCGTCATGCAGAAAGTGGCCGCGTCGCCGCAGTTCAAGGCCTATCTCCGCGACAACGTCGCCTCCGAGGCGCCGATACCGGGCCAGGCCTTCGAGAAGTTCTTGGCCGATCAGGAGCGCCTCTACCGCGATCTCCTCGGCAAATAGGCTCAAGCCGGTGCGGGCGCGTCTGCTCAACGGCGATGTCGGGCTCGCGCTCCTCTTCGCCGGCCTCGGCCTCGTCTGGCTCGTCGGCTCGTTCGGGTATCCGTTCTGGGAGGGCTTTGCGCCGCAATCGGGCTTCCTGCCGTTCTTCTACGGGCTGCTGCTCGCCGGGCTGGGACTGGCGATCCTGGCGGGCGCCTTTCTCGAGACGGAGAGAGAGCCGCATGAGGAGCCGGTCGGCAAACCGCTCGTCATCCTGGTCGCCCTGACCGCCGCCGCGATCGGCATCGACGTGGCCGGCTTCGGCGTCGCCGTGTTCCTGCTCCTCCTGTTCTTGTTCGCGGTCGTCGAACGGCTGCCGGTGCTGCGTTCGGTCCTCGTCGCCGGCGCGACGGCGGCGGCCCTGATCCTGATCTTCCGGACCTGGCTCGGCGTGCCGTTCCCGGTCGGGCCGCTCGGTCTTTAGATGGGGCCGTTCTTCGACCTCATGCAGGGTTTCGCGTCGGCGCTGACGCCGACGCATCTCGCCATGTGCTTCGCCGGCGTGCTGCTCGGCCAGATGGTCGGGGTGCTGCCGGGCATCGGACCGTCGGCCGCCATCGCCCTGCTCTTGCCGCTCACCTACGGCTCGAGCCCGACCGCCGCCATCATCATGTTCGCCGGCATCTATTACGGCGCGCAATACGGCGGCACGCTCACCTCCGTCCTCGTCAGCGTGCCCGGCGAATCGAGCACCGTCATGACCAGCATCGACGGCTACCAGATGGCCCTGCAGGGGCGCGCCGGCACGGCGCTCGGCATCGCCGCCATCGGCTCCTGCATCGCCGGAACGCTCGGCACCCTCGGCCTCATGCTGCTGGCGCCGCCGCTGGCGCGCGCGGCGCTCGCCTTCGGGCCGCCGGAATATTTCGCCCTCGTCGTGCTCGGCCTGACGGCGCTCGCCGCGGTCGGCTCGTCGATCCTGAAAGGGCTGGCGACGGGCGTCGCCGGGCTCCTCCTCGGCACCATCGGCATCGATCCGCAGACCGGCGTCTCGCGCTTCGATTTCGGCCAGGTGTGGCTGCTCGACGGCGTCGAGTTCATCGTCCTGACGGTGGCTTTGTTCGGCGTCGGCGAGGTTTTGGCCAGCTGCACGGCCGCGACGGTGCGGCCGATCTTGGAAGTCCGCAACGTCCTGCCGAGCCGCGCCGATTGGCAGGCGAGCCGCCTTCCCATCCTGCGCGGCAGCATCATCGGCTTCCTGATCGGCGTCTTGCCGGCGACGGGCGCGACGATCGCCTCCTTCGTCGCCTATATCGTCGAGAAGAAGGTGGCGCGCGATCCGTCGCGCTTCGGCCGCGGCGCCATCGAGGGCGTCGCCGGCCCCGAAGCCTCCAACAACGCCGCCGCCGCCGGCGCCATGGTGCCGATGCTGTCCCTCGGCGTGCCCGGCTCCGGCACCACGGCGGTGATCCTCGGCGCCCTCATCATGTTCGGGTTGCGGCCGGGCCCGGAGATGTTCGAGAAGAATGCCGAGCTGGTCTGGGCGGTCATCGCCAGCATGTATGTCGGCAACGTCATCTTGCTGATCATGAACCTGCCGCTCGCCGGCCTGTTCGCGCAACTCTTGAAGGTG
>DASQLE010000306.1:0-4072 GCA_035630175.1 Beijerinckiaceae bacterium | reverse complement strand
AATGGATCGCCCGTCACATCGCGGCCGTCGCTTTTCGCGACCGCGTCAGGCCGCCTGCCTAACGGCGTCCCCCGTGGCCAGGAAAGCGGCGACGTCCGGACTTGGCTCCGGGCTCGGCAGGGCCACGAGGCCGATCTCGGCGAACAGGCGCTCGACCGGCACGAAGCTTTTCGCCTTGCGATCGTAGAGGCCGGTGCTGGCGAGGGCGACGGCCGCGACGATGTCGCGCCCGGCCCTGCCGGCCGTGACGACCCGGTGCTCCATGACCACGAAGGTCTGCGTCCAGGCGACGATGCGCGTCTCGACCCGGAAGCGGCGGAACAGTCGCAGCTCGCGCCGGAAGCGGATCGTCGCTGCATTGACGATCGGCGCCCAGCGGTTCCGCACGACGGCGCGCCACAGACCGGAGCGGATGATCAGGTCGATGCGGCCGAGATCCATCAGCGCCCAATAGCGGCTGTTGTTGACATGCATGGAGATGTCGAGGTCGTGCGGCCAGACGCGGAAGCCGAGGCACGACGCATCCGTCATCGGATCAAGCCGCGGCCGCGCGAACGAGGCGATGATGAGGTGCAGGAGGCGGAGCCAGAGATTCATGCGGTCGAAACCTTTATCCGGCCGCAGGCCGAAGCCGCGGGGCAAAGCCTAACAACGAGATCGCGCCCGATCCGTTGCAGGCCACCCCGCGATCCTTGCAAGGTTTACGCCGCTCGCCTCGCCTCCCCGGCACCGTAGAACGTGCCGCCGCTCTTCGCCATGTCCAGGAGGAGCTTGTTCGCCTCGAAGCGCGCGCCGTGCTTCGCTTCGAGCTTGCGGCACAGCTCGACGAAGCGCTTGGCACCCATGAAATCGATGTAGCTGAGGGCGCCGCCCGTGAACGGCGCGAAACCGAAGCCGAGGATCGACCCGACATCGGCCTCGCGCGGATCGGTGATGACGCCGTCCTCGACCGTGCGCGCCGCCTCGAGCGCTTGCGTGACGAGCAGGCGATGCTTCAGCTCCGCGAAATCGACCGTGTCGGGGTCGAGGTGGGTCGGCTGCAGGTCCGCGAGCCCCGGCCAGAGCCGCTTCTTGCCGCCCTCCGGATAGTCGTAGAAGCCCTTCTTGTTCTTGCGCCCGTAGCGGCCGTGCTTCTCGACGAGGTCCACCAGCAGCTTCTCCTGCTCCGGATTGACCGATTGCGGTCCGAGCTCGGTCTTGGTCGCCCGAAGGATCTTGAGGCCGAGATCGATGGCGACCTCGTCGTTGAGCGACAGCGGTCCGACCGGCATTCCGGCCATGCGGCCGGCGTTCTCGATCATGGCCGGCGGCACGCCCTCCATGAGCATGAGATGGCCTTCGAGGATGTAGTTGAGCACGCACCGATTGGCGAAGAAGCCGCGGCTGTCGTTGACGACGATCGGCGTCTTCCTGATGGCACGCGCGAAATCAAGGGCCGTCGCCAGCGCCTTGTCGCCGGTCTCCTTGCCGAGGATGACCTCGACCAGCATCATCTTCTCGACCGGCGAGAAGAAATGGATGCCGATGAACTGGTCGCGCCGTTTCGTGTGCTTGGCGAGGCCGCTGATCGGCAGCGTCGAGGTGTTGGAGCCGAAGATGCAGTCGTCCCGGATGGCGGCCTCGACCTTGCCGATCACCTCCGCCTTGACTTTCGGATCCTCGAACACCGCCTCGACGACGAGGTCGCAATCCTTGAGGTCCGCGTAATCGGCGCTCGGCGCGATGCGGGCGAGCAGCGCGTCGCGATCGGCGGTCTTGGCGCGGCCCTTCATGATCTGGTCGCTCATGAGCTTGTGCGAATGCGCCTTGCCCTTCTCGGCCGCATCCAGGGTCTGGTCGATGAGGACGACGTTGATGCCAGCATTGGCGGCGACATAGGCGACGCTGGCGCCCATGAAGCCGGCGCCGATGATGCCGACCTTCTTCAAGCTCGTCGGCGGGATGCCCTGCGGTCGGCGCGCGCCCTTGTTGAGCTCCTGCATGGAGACGAACAACGTGCGGATCATCGCCGCCGCCTCCGGCGAGCGCAGGATCTTCGCGAAATGGCGGCTCTCGACGCGGAGCGCCAGATCCATCGGCAGCTGCAGGCCCTCATACACGGCTTGCAGAATGGCTTTCGCGGCCGGGTAGTTGTCGTGCGTCTCGCGCCGGTAGATGGCATTGGCCGGCGGCCAGATCATCATGCCGGCCGGCGAATAGACCTTGTTGGACGGCAGCTTGAATTTCGGCTGATCCCAGGGAGCCACCGCCGAGCCGCCGGCCTTGATCCAAGCCTTGGCCTTGGCGACGATCTCGTCCTTGGCGGCCACCTCGTGCACGAGTCCCATGTTGCGGGCCATCAGCGCGCGGATCTGCTCGCCCTTGAACAGCATCTGCAAGGCGTCGCCGGTCTGCATCAGGCGGGCTACCCGCTGCGTGCCGCCGGCCCCGGGAAACAGCCCGACCTTGATCTCGGGCAGGCCGACGCGGGTCGCCTCCGCGTCCGACAGGACGCGGTGGTGGCAGGCGAGCGCCAGCTCGAAGGCGCCGCCGAGACAGACCCCGTGCACCGCCACGGCGAAGGGTTTTCCGCACGTCTCGAGCCGGCGGTAGAGGAGCGACAGGCGGCGCGACTCCTCGAAGAATGTCGTGATGGCGGCTTCCTCGCCCTTGTCCTTGGCGAGCTTGCGATAGAGCGCACCGAGGCCCTGCAGCATGGTCAGGTCGGCGCCGCCCGAGAAGGCCTCCTTGCCGGAAGCGATGACGCAGCCCTTGATCGCTTCCTCGCCCGCGACGTGGTCGATCAGTTGCGACAGCTCGTCCATCACCTCCGGGGTGATGACGTTCATGGAGCGCCCCGGCATGTCCCAGGTCGCGAGCGCGATGCCGTCGCCGTCCATCTCGACGCGGAAGTTGTGCAGGTTCATGGAGGTCTCCCGAAATGTCTCAGCGTCATCCTCGGACGCAGCGCGAAGCGCGGAGATCCGAGGACCTCAGGCAGGTAGAGCACAAGTGCGAACTCGTCATGAGGTCCTCGGGTCTCGCTCCGCTCGCCCGAGGATGACGCGCCCGCTTGTCACACCCGCTCGATGATCGTCGCCGTGCCCATGCCGGCGCCGATGCAGAGCGTCACAAGCGCCGTCGCCTCGTCCGTGCGCTCGAGCTCGTCGAGGACGGTGCCGAGGATCATGGCGCCGGTGGCGCCGAGCGGATGGCCCATGGCGATGGCGCCGCCGTTCACGTTGACGATCTCCGGATGCAGGTCGAACGCCTGCGCGTAGCGCAGCACGACCGAGGCGAAGGCTTCGTTGATCTCGAACAGGTCGATGTCGTCGACGCTCATGCCGGCGCGCTTCAGCACCTTCTTGGTCACGTCGACCGGCCCGGTGAGCATGATGGCCGGCTCCGAGCCGACATTGGCGAAGGCGCGGATCTTGGCGCGCGGCTTCAGGCCGGCGGCCTTACCGGCCTCCTTCGAGCCGATCAGGACCGCGGCGGCGCCGTCGACGATGCCAGAGGAATTGCCGGCATGGTGCACGTGGTTGACGCCCTCGAGCTCCGGATAGGCCGCGACGGCGACGGCGTCGAAGCCGCCCATCTCGCCCATCTGCACGAACGACGGCTTGAGCTGGCCGAGGGACTGCATGTCGGTGGTCGGCCGCATGTGCTCGTCCTTGGCGAGCAACGTGATGCCGTTCACGTCCTTCACGGGAACCACGGAGCCCGCAAAGCGCCCCTCGTCCCAGGCGCGCGCGGCGCGGCGCTGCGATTCGACCGCGTAGGCGTCGCAATCATCGCGGTTGAAGCCGTGCTTGGTGGCGATGAGATCGGCCGAGATGCCCTGCGGCATGAAATACGACTTGATGGCGATGGCGGGCTCCACCGGCCAGGCGCCGCCGGACGCGCCCATGCCGACGCGGCTCATCGATTCGATGCCGCCGCCGACCACCATGTCGTGCTGACCGGCCATGACCTGCGCGGCGGCGAAGTTCACCGCATCGAGTCCGGAGGCGCAGAAGCGGTTGATCTGCACGCCGGGCACGTGGTGGCCGTAATCGGCGACGAGCGCCGCGGCACGGGCGATGTCGCCGCC
>DASQLE010000305.1:0-5107 GCA_035630175.1 Beijerinckiaceae bacterium | reverse complement strand
GCCTCCTCGTCGGTGGCCGACAGGTAGGTGACGCGGCCGATGTCGTGCAGCCAGGAATGCTCGGGACCGATGCCCGGATAGTCGAGGCCCGCCGAGATCGAATGCGCCTCGGCGATCTGCCCGTCCGCATCCATGAGGAGGTAGGTGCGGTTGCCGTGCAGGACGCCGGGGCGGCCGCCCGTCAGCGAGGCCGCGTGCAGTCCGGTCGAGAGGCCGTGCCCGGCCGCCTCGACGCCAAAAATCTCGATCTGGCGGTCGTCGAGGAAGGGATGGAAGAGGCCGATGGCGTTCGAGCCGCCGCCGATCGCCGCGATCAGCGAATCCGGCAGGCGGCCTTCCGCCGCGAGCATCTGCTCGCGCGCCTCGCGGCCGATGACGCACTGGAAGTCGCGCACCATGGCCGGATAGGGATGCGGCCCGGCGACCGTGCCGATGCAGTAGAAGGTGGACTCGACGTTGGTGACCCAGTCGCGCAGCGCCTCGTTCATGGCGTCCTTCAAGGTGCGCGAGCCGGACTGCACGGGCACGACCTCGGCGCCGAGCATCTTCATGCGGAACACGTTCGGCTTCTGCCGCTCGACGTCGACGGCGCCCATATAGACGACGCAATCGAGCCCGAAGCGGGCGCACAGCGTCGCCGTGGCGACGCCGTGCTGGCCGGCGCCGGTCTCGGCGATGATGCGCTTCTTGCCCATGCGCCGGGCGAGGAGGATCTGGCCGAGGACGTTGTTCACCTTGTGGGCGCCGGTGTGGTTCAGCTCGTCGCGCTTCAGGTAGATCTTGGCGCCGCCAAGATGCTCGGTCAGGCGCTCGGCGAAATAGAGCGGGCTCGGGCGGCCGACATAGTGGGTCAGGTCGTGGTTCATCTGCCGCTGGAAGTCGGGATCGACCTTGGCGGCGTTGTAGGCCGCCTCCAGCTCGAGAATGAGCGGCATCAGGGTCTCGGCGACGAAGCGGCCGCCGAAAATGCCGAAATGGCCGCTCTCGTCCGGACCGACGCGGAAGGAATTGGGCTGCACGGGAACGGTCACGCCACCTTGTCCTCTGATTGAAGCGCGGCGAACGCAGCGCGGGCGGCCTTGATGAAGGCCTCGATCCGCATGGGATCCTTGTCGCCGGGCCGTCGCTCGACGCCCGACGAGACATCGACCGCCTTGACGCCCGTGAGGGCGATGGCGGCGGCGACGTTGTCGCCGTCGAGCCCCCCTGACAGCATGACGGGCTTCGCCGCGTCAAGGCCGGCGATCAGCCGCCAATCGAAGGGAACGCCGTTGCCGCCGGGCAGCGCCTCCGCGTCGGCCGGCGGCTTGGCGTCGAGGAGCAGGCGATCGGCGACGCCCCCATAGGCGGCAACCGCGGCAAGGTCGGCGGCGGAGGCGATGCCGATCGCCTTCATGACGGGCCGTTTGAGACGGGCGCGGATGGCGGCGACGCGCTCCGGCGTCTCCGCGCCGTGCAGTTGCAGGAGGTCCGGATCGAAGGCCGCGACCACCGCGTCGAGTGCCGCGTCGTCGGCATCGACCACAAGCGCGACGCGCTCGGCCTTTCCGCGGGCGCGCAACGATAAGGCGCGCCCCTGCTCCAGCCCGAGATGGCGCGGGCTTTTCTCGAAGCGCACGAGCCCGACCATGTCGGCGCCGGCGGCGAGCGCCGCGTCCAGCGCCGCAAGGCTGGTGAGGCCGCAGATCTTGACGATCGGGTTCATGCGCCGAGCTTACGATGCCGCCGGGAGGTTCCGCCACACCAAGATCGCCGCAGCAAGGTCCTCGACCGCCGTGCCCACGGACTTGAAAACCGTGATCTCGCCTGGATTGTCGCGGCCTGTCGCGCGACTCCGGCAGAGATCGATGAGGCTCCCGCGGACCTGGTCCGCCCGGATGGCGCCGGACGCGAGGGCCGCCGCGACGTCGCCGCCCTCCGTCCGGGCGCCGTCCGTATCGACAAACACGGTCGCCCTTTGCAGGGCTTCGTCGTCGGCCTCGCGCATGCCCGGCTTGAAGGCGCCGACAAGGTCGAGATGCGTTCCCGGCTGCAGCCAGGCGCCGCGGACCAGGGGCGCGGTCGAAAGGGTGGCGCAGGAGACGAGGTCGGCCTGGCGCACGGCGGATTCCAGGTCCTCCGCCGCTCTGACCGGCGGGCCCTCGGCCGCGAGACGGTCGGCGAGCTGCCGGGCGGCCTCCGGGCGGCGGTTCCAGATTGCGACGTCGCCAAGAGGCCGCTGGCTCCCATGCGCGCGGATGAGCCAGGGCGCGAGCGCCCCCGCCCCGACCATGACCATGCGGGCGGCGTCCGGGCGGGCGAGGTAACGGGCGGCGAGGGCCGAGGCGGCGGCCGTGCGCCAAAGGGTCAGGCGCGTGCCGTCGAGAACGGCGAGCGGCACGCCCGTGGCGCCGTCCATGAGGAGATAAGTGCCGATGACGCTCGCCAGCCCGCGCGCGCCGTTGTCGGGAAACACGGTGACGATCTTGGTGCCGACGAAACCGTCGCGATCGGCGGCGCCGGTCCAGGCCGGCATGAGCAGCAGCGTCCCGCCGGCGCCGGCCCGCTCGACATCGTGATGGTGGCGGCCCGGCACGACGATGTCGGCGCGGAAGGCCGCGGCGAGGGCGTCGACGAGAGCCGGAAAGGTGAGGGCGCGGTCGATCTCGTCGGCAGAGACGACGCGCATCGGCGGCAGCCTGTCAGAAACGCGAGGCGCCCGATCCCGGAAGGGTCGCGAGGTCGGTGCTTCCGGAGACCGGCCGTGCCCGCACCGTGTCGGCGCGCAGACGCCGGGCTTCGCGCTTGTAGAGACGCTCGGCCCGCCGATGCTTGCTCTGGGCGAGCCACGCGCCGACCCCGCCGATGACGACGCCGAGCATGACGCCCAGGAAGATCAGGGCGAAGAGCGGCACCGTGAAGGCGATCTCCGGCGCCTCGCGCGAGAACGGATCGAGCGATACGGTCACCGGGCCGCGGTTGGCGACCGCCAGCAGCACGACGAGAACGGCGACCGGAAGGAGGATCAGGGCTTTCAGAAAGTTGAGCATCGCCGCTTCGGTCCTTACGGCGCCCCCGCGACCATGCGCGGAGGCGCTTCCTCAAAACTTGCGTCGTCATCCTTTCCGTGGTTGAGGCGCACCCGCATTTCCTTGCCGGTCTTGAACACCGGGATGACCTTCTCGGAGACGGCAACGGTTTCGCCCGTGCGCGGGTTTCGTCCAGTGCGCGCGTCGCGCTTCTTCACCGAGAAGGCGCCGAAGCCGCGCAGCTCGACTCGATCGCCGCGCGCCAGCGCCTCGGTGATCGTGTCGAGGATGGCGTTGACGATGTTCTCGACATCACGCTGGTAAAGATGCGGATTACGTTCCGCAATCTTTTGGACGAGTTCGGACTTGATCATGGGCAATCCCGCTAGAATAGCGTATCCCTTTGATGTCATTCTTATTTTTCCAGAGTAGGCTGCCAGAGTGCGAGAAGCCCGTCAAGCGTCGCGAGTTGCGCGGCGGCGCCGCCTTGGCGAAGGCGGACGGCAACCTCGCCAAAGCCGAGCAGATCGGCACTGACGGCGGCCGCCGTCCACAGGTCGAAGCGGCTCGCGTCGCGCGGCTTCCAATCGCGTACGGGAAGATCGCGCCGAACGCCGCGCTCGCGCTCGAGCCACGCGACGGCGTCGCGTTCGCTGCCGAGCTGGTCGACGAGCCGCAAGGGCACGCTCTGCCGACCGTTGAAGATCTGTCCGGTTGAAACGGCGCCGATCTGCGCCTCGTCGAGCTTGCGGCGCTCGGCGACGAGACGCTTGAACCAATCGAAGGTGTCGCTCACGACCGCCTGCAAGGCGGCGCGCGCTTCCGGGCTCGTCGGATGGAACGGGCTCGGCTCCGCCTTGAGCGGCGCCGACTTGATCTCCTGGACCTGGACGCCGACCGTGTCGAGCAGCTTCGACACGTCCGGATACTGGAACAGCACGCCGATCGAACCGACGAGGGAGGTTTCGCGCGCAACGATGTGATCGGCGGCGAGGGCCGTGATGTAGCCGCCGGACGCGGCCGTGCCGTCGACGAAGGCGACCAGCGGCTTCTTGTCGGCGAGCTGGCGGATGCCGCGGTAAAGCTCCTCGGCCCCCGTGGTCGTGCCGCCGGGCGAATTGATCGAGATCACCACGCCCGAGACCGAGCCCGCCTCACCGACGCGCTTGAAGAGGTCGGCCATGCGCTGGCTGCCGGCGATGAAGCCGCCGACCTCGATGCGGGCGATCTGCTGCTGCACCCCGCCGACCGGGCCGCGCCCCGCGACCGCGAGCCCGGCGACGACCACGGCGGCGATGAGCGCGACGAACGAGAACACCCGCCAGAAGGAGATCTTGCGGCGCAACCGCCGGCGGTCGGCGATCATCTCGGCATCATAGGACATGAGCAGCTTTCCCTCGCCCGGACCGGGCCTCGAAGAGGGCTGCACCCTAGACCCCGCGCCGAAGGCATCGCAAGCGCACAGGTCAGAGGCGGCCAGCAAAAAGCCCGCGCGAGGATGTCGCGCGGGCTTCGCTCTCCTGAGGATGGATCCAGGTCGCGGCTTAGGTCGCGCCCCGGCCGATGAAGCCGCTTTGCGGCTTCATTATTTCTTGTCGGTCGTCTTGGCCTTGTTGAGCGCGGCGCCGAGGATGTCGCCGAGCGAGGCGCCGGAATCCGCCGACCCGTATTGGGCCATGGCTTCCTTCTCCTCGGCTACTTCCAGGGCCTTGATCGACAGGGTGACGCGGCGCGCCTTGCGGTCGAACTGCGTCACGCGGGCATCGACCCGCTCGCCGGCGGCGAAGCGCTCCGGCCGCTGGTCGGCGCGGTCGCGGGCGAGCTCGGCGCGGCGGATGAAGGTGGCGAGGTCGGTGTCGACGATCTTCACCTCGAGGCCGGAATCCTTCACCTCGAGCACCTCGCAGGTGACGACCTGGCCCTTCTTGATCTCGCCGGCATCCGCGAAGGGATCGCCGGCGAGCTGCTTGATGCCGAGCGAGATGCGCTCCTTCTCGACATCGACGTCGAGCACCTGCGCGCGCACGACGTCGCCCTTCTTGAAGTCGTCGATGACCTGCTCGCCGGGCCGGTTCCAGTCGAGATCCGACAGGTGGACC
>DASQLE010000304.1:0-4161 GCA_035630175.1 Beijerinckiaceae bacterium | reverse complement strand
CGCTCGATGATGGCCGGCGGCACCGCGCTCGTGCGCGCCGCCGACAAGATCGTCGCGCAGGGCAAGGCGGTCGCCGCCCACATGCTCGAGGCCGGCGAGAGCGACATCGTCTTCGAGGACGGGCGCTTCACGGTCGCCGGGACCGATCGCGGCGTGCGCATCGAGGACGTCGCCAAAACGAGCTACGCGGCCGGCAAGCTGCCGCCCGGCGCCGATTACGGCCTCTCGGCGCTCGTCATCACGCCGCCGCCCGAGGCCACCTTCCCCAACGGCTGTCACGTCTGCGAGGTCGAGATCGACCAGGAGACCGGTGAGGTCGAGATCGTCAATTACGTGGTGGTCGACGATGTCGGCACCGTCATCAACCCGCTCCTGGTGAAGGGGCAGATCCACGGCGGCGTCGCCATGGGCGTCGGCCAAGCGCTGCTCGAGAACCTCGTCTACGAGCCCGGCTCCGGCCAAATGGTGACCGGCTCGTTCATGGATTACGCCATGCCGCGCGCCGACGACATGCCGTCCATGAATGTGATCTCCAGCCCCGTGCCGACTCCCAACAACCCGCTTGGGGTGAAGGGGGCAGGGGAGGCGGGAACGGTCGGCGCGCTGCCGGTGGTGATGAACGCGGTCGTCGACGCGTTGCGGCCGCTCGGCGTCACGCATCTCGACATGCCGGCCTCGCCGGCGCGCGTCTGGGCGGCGATCCGCAAGGCCAAGGCCTTGAATGGCGAAGCGCGCGGCCTGCGATTTTAGCTAATCGACAGAGGCGACAACGGCGTCCCTAGCGATCGAGCCGAGCTTGCGCCAGAGCGCCGGTGTGATCATCGATCGAGAACTCCGAGTGTCTATGGGATCCCGCATGATCCCCAGGTCACCCATTTGCCTGTTAGCATATTGCCTGGGCAGTCAGCCGGAGAGTTCAGATGCAGCACGTTCCCCTGGGCGCAAAGGGTAGCTTCTCGATCGTCGTCGGGCCTCAGCACTTGGCGAGCCAGTTCAAGGACAGCATCCTGCCGCCGGTGTTCGCAACGCCGATGATGATTCTGGCCATGGAGAACGCGGCCTTGAACGCCGTGCGCGACTTCCTGGATCCGGGAGAAACCGCCGTCGGCACCCAGGTCGACGTCAGCCATCTGGCACCCACGCCGGTTGGCCATCGCGTGCGGGCCGAAGCAGAGGTGGTCGGGCTTGAGGGTAGTCATATCCGGTTCACGGTCGCCGCATGGGACGATGTCGAAGAGATCGGCCGTGGGACACACGAGCGGGCGGTCGTTGACCTGAGCCGACTAGCGACGCGCCTCGAACGCAAACGAGCGTCTGAGGGAGGCTAGATGAGCGGCGGTTTGGTCTCGTCTGGCTTGTGCGGCTCCTCGCGCCTTCAACGCGACCCTGTGCCCAGCCGATCAGAACGCGTCCCGCCGCCGCGTTGCTGCCTCTCAGGGCGGTACGTTAAGGTCCGGGATCGGCCACGTAGCTCAACTGGATAGAGCGTCGCGCTTCGAACGCGAAGGTTGCGGGTTCAAGTCCTGCCGCGGCCGCCAGATTTCCGCGCCGCCGTCGGCGGTTTCTTGCCGGCGTTGCGGCCTGCGGCGGGCGCCGGCGTCTGGCCTTTGGCGCCGCGCTCGCGGGGCGCCTCGGTCGCCGCCGCCGGATGAGGGCTGCGCGACGGCTTCGCGGCAGGCGCGGCGTCCTTGGGCGTGGCCTTTCCTCCGGCGCTCCCCTTGGCCGCCGTCGCGGCTTTGGCTGCGGGGGGCGGGGGGCTCGGTTTGACGGGAGCCTTCGCGGCTACCGGCGTGGTTTTGCCCTTGGCGGCGCTCGGCGCCGCGACGGGGGTTGCGGCGGGCTTGACGGCTGCCGGCTCAGCCTTGGGCGCCTTGAGAGCGTCGCGGCCCTCCTTGGTCACCTTCCAGCTCAGGATGTCGGGATCCTTGACGGGCTCGGTATCGAGAAGTCCCCGCCTTTGCAGGGACACGATGGCCGCATAGGTCGTCGGGAACGATTGCTGCGAAGCCTTGGGCAGCCAGATCTTGGCCTTCGGCCCCTGCAAGGCAAGGTGCAGCAGATCGCGCTGCAAATTCGAGAGTTCTTTTGGTTTCGACGCCATTGCCTCAGGGCTCCCGTCGAGCTTCCGATATATAACGCCGGCAAAGGCAAGGGTGCTACCAAGTCCCGGCGGCACGGTTAACCGAGGGGCCGCCGGGGCGAAGATAATCCTACGTCCGGAGCGTGCCGCGACCATACCGTGATTCGAGGGCTGTGACCGGAGCCCCGACGCGGTCTTCACAGGGACTTCGCTGCACGGCCGCGTGAGCTGGAGGACGCCTACGATCGGCGGTCCCGCAGGACCTGCCATACCTTGTGGGGCGTTGCCGGCATGTCGATGTGGTCGACCCCTTTGTCGCGCAGGGCGTCGACGAGCGCGTTCATGACCGAGGTGAGGGCGCCGGCGCAGCCGGCCTCGCCGCAGCCCTTGACGCCGAGGGGATTGGTCCGCGCCGGGACCGGGAAGCTCTCGAACGAGAAGAACGGCGCATCCTCCGCCCGTGGCAGGGCGTAATCCATGTAGGAGCCGGTGATGGGCTGGCCGCCCTCGTCATAAGCGGTCCGCTCCATGAGCGCCTGGCCGATGCCCTGGACGATGCCGCCATGCAGCTGCCCCTCGACGAGGAGCGGATTGATCAGGGTGCCGAAGTCGTTGACCATCGCGTAGTGCACGACCTCGACCGTGCCCGTGTCCGGATCGACCTCGACCTCGGCGATGTGGCAGCCGTTCGGGAAGGACGACGGCGACAGCTTGTGGACGTGCTTGACGTCGAGCGATCGCGGCGCATCCGGCGGCAGGTCGAGCCCCGAGCGGAGGCGCTCGGCAAGGTCCAGGAGGCCGATGCTGCGGTCGGTGCCGGCGATGACGAAGCGGCCGCCGGCGAACTCGATGTCGGCCACCCCGGCTTCGAGCACGTGCGCGGCGATCTGGCGGCCCTGCTCGATGACCTTGTCGCTAGCTTCGACGATGGCGGTGCCGCTCGCCATGATGGATTTCGAGCCGCCGGTGCCACCGCCGGCGATGAGCTCGTCGCTGTCGCCCTGAACGAGGCGGATGCGCTCGAACGGAAGGCCGAGCCGGCTGGCGAGCACCTGTGCGAACGGGGTCGCGTGGCCCTGGCCGTAATCGAGGGTGCCCGTGACGATGGTGACGGTGCCGTCCCCTTCGAAGCGGATGCCGCCCATCTCGTTCTGCGCCGGCGCGGTCACCTCCAGGTACTGGCCGATGCCGCGCCCGCGCAGCCGCCCGCGCGCGCGGCTGCCCGCCTTGCGCGCCTCGTAACCAGCCCAATCGGACGCCGCTACGGCGCGGTCGAGGATCTCGGTAAAGGCGCCGCTGTCGTAGGTCATGTCGGACGGCGCCTTGTAGGGCAGCTCGTCCGGCCGGATGTGGTTGCGGCGGCGCAGCTCGACGGGATCGATGCCCGTCTCGGCGGCGGCCCGGTCGACCAGCCTCTCCATGATGTAGTTGCCCTCCGGGCGGCCGGCGCCGCGATAGGGCCCGACCGGCGTCGTGTTGGTGAGGGCGCAGCGGATCGACACGTCGATGGCCGGCGTCCGGTAGACGCTGACCAGGTTCTTGGCGACGTTCAGCGTCGAGGGCAGGGGCGACATCTGCACCAGGAAGGCGCCGAGATCGGCGGTGCCCTCGACGCGAACGGCCAGGAAACGGCCGTCGCCGTCGAGGGCGAGCGCGGCGGACAGATCGAGCGCGCGCCCGTGATGGTCTGACAGGAAGCTCTCCGAGCGCTGATCGGTCCATTTCACGGGCCGGCCGAGCGCGCGCGCCGCGTGCAGGAGGCAGATATATTCCGGGTACGGCGCGGCCTTCATGCCGAACGATCCGCCGACATGGCCGGTGAGCACGCGCATCCGGTCGGACGGCACGCCCATGATCTCGGCCATGTTGCCGTTGAGCCCGAACACCCCTTGCGAGCCGACATGCAGCGTCCAACGCCCGCTGTCCTGGTCATAGACGCCGAGCGCCGCGCGCGGCTCCATGGGGTTCACGACGATCCGGTTGTCGTGCAGCTGGAGGCGCGTCACGTGCGCGGCCGCCGCGAAAGCCGCTTCCGTCCGCGCGGCGTCGCCGAAGTGGAAGTCGAGCGGGCAGTTGCCCGG
>DASQLE010000303.1:0-12126 GCA_035630175.1 Beijerinckiaceae bacterium | reverse complement strand
GATCTTGTTCTTCTTGAGCAGGAACTCGACGCCCTTGACGTTGCCGTCGACCCCTTCGTCCTTGAAGGCCATCATCTTCTTGAGATCGAGCTTCGGCTTGCCGACGCCGATGCCGAGATCGCCGAAATGCTTGCCCGCCTCTTCGAACAGCTCGGAGGCGTGCAGCAGCGCCTTCGACGGGATGCAGCCGACATTGAGGCAGGTGCCGCCATGGGTCTTACGCTTCTCGACCACCGCCACCTTGAGGCCGAGCTGCGCCGCCCGGATGGCGCAGACATAGCCGCCGGGGCCGGTACCGATGACGACGAGATCGTAGGACAAGGGAGCTTCCTTCATTGTCATCGTCGGGCTTGACCCGGCGATCCAGACCCAGAGCGGGTCGCGGCTTTAAACGTCGCAAATGGATGGCCGGGTCAAGCCCGGCCATGACAGATCAGGTCGGCGCTTGCTACAGATCCAGCACGAGCCGCGCCGGATCCTCCAGGGCTTCCTTGACCCGCACCAGGAAGGTCACCGCCTCGCGGCCGTCGACGATGCGGTGGTCGTAGGAGAGGGCGAGATACATCATCGGCCGCACGACCACCTGCCCTTTCAGGACCACCGGCCGCTCTTCGATGCGGTGCATGCCGAGGATGCCGGATTGCGGGGCGTTGAGGATCGGCGTCGACATGAGCGAGCCGTAGATGCCGCCATTGGTGATCGTGAAGGTGCCGCCCCGCATCTCCTCGATGGTGAGCTGGCCGTCGCGGGCGCGCTTGCCGAATTCGGCGATCTTCTTCTCGACCTCGGCGATCGACATACGGTCGGCGTCGCGCACCACCGGCACGACGAGGCCCTTCTCGGTACCGACCGCGATGCCGACGTGGTAGTAGTTTTTGTAGACGATATCCTGACCGTCGATCTCCGCGTTGACGGCGGGCAGTTCCTTCAGAGCCTGCACGCAGGCTTTCACGAAGAAGCCCATGAAGCCGAGCTTGACGCCGTGCTTCTTCTCGAACGTGTCGCGGTAGGTCGTGCGCAGCTCCATGACGGCGCTCATGTCGACGTCGTTGAACGTCGTCAGCATGGCGGCGCTGTTCTGAGCGTCCTTGAGGCGCCGGGCGATCGTCTGGCGCAGCTTGGTCATGCGCACGCGTTCTTCGCGCGAGGCGTCGTCGGGCGCGGACGGGGCGCGCATGGGGGCTGGTGCAGGGGCCGGCGCGCGCGCCGCGGCGCCGCCCGCGATGGCCGTGAGCATGTCGCCCTTGGTCGCGCGCCCGTCGCGTCCGCTCGCCGCCGCCGCGGCCGGGCTGACGCCGCTCTCGCGGGCGAGGCGCGCAACCGCCGGACCGTGGTCCTGCGCGGCGCGGGCGGCGGCGGGCGGGGCCGCCTCGCCGTGGCTGCCGTAGCCGGCGGCGGTGCCGCCCTTGCCGACCGGCGGCGGCGCCGCCTTTGGCGCCTCGGCCGGCTTTGCACCCGCCGCCGTCGCGGCTGCGGCGCCGCCCTCGACGATCGAGCCGAGCACGGCGCCGGGGGTCACGGTCTCGCCGTCCTTGGCGACGATGTCTCCGAGCGTGCCGGCGGCCGGCGCATTCACCTCGAGGGTGACCTTGTCGGTCTCAAGCTCGAGCACCGGCTCGTCCGCCTTGACCGGATCGCCCGGTTTCTTGAACCAGCGGCCGATGGTGGCTTCGCTGACGGACTCGCCTAACGTGGGTACGCGGATTTCGGTGGCCATGTTTTTACGCCCTGCGGCGTCTCCTCATCGGGTCAGATCACGATGCGTTTGATTAACTCAATCAAAGCGCTCGAACGTGATCGTTTTCAAGGAGCCGAGCATGCTGTTCTTCCGAAAAGCCTGCGCCCGGCCTTGATGCGGGTGTGGTTCCAACCTCGGATCACATCCGAGGACATGCTTTTCGGCAGCATGCTCTAGGGCGGAGCGGACGTGCGCAACACGGCCTGCGGCATCGGATAGATGTCGTAGCGGAAACCGTTTCCCGATCGAATCACCGGATCGTCGTCCGTGAGCCTCGCGGCGGCTTTCTCGTCGGCCACGTCGACGATGGCAAGTCCCCGGACGCCCGACGGGTCGAAAACCGGCCCGAATACGATCGCGACGCCGCGCTCGACCAACCCGCTCCAGTAAGCCGCATGCGTCCCCATCAGCGCCACCTCGGCCGCGGACATGTCGGCGGGAAAGCCCGGGCGCGGTGGCAGGAGCTTGCAAAGATGAACCGGCATCTTTCTCGCCCGGGCTACATCACGATGCGTTGCGATCGAGTCGATCGGAACGCATGACCATCATCGACTCCAGCATGCTCTAGGCTGCGACCGCCGCGCCCTTGCTCGCAGCCTTCTCGGCAAAGGCATCGTCGAGGAAGGCCTGGAGTTGCGCCAGGTGTTTGGACATCTGGCCGACGGCCGGAGACGCCGCGGCCGGGCGCCCGACATAGCGCGGCCGTTTGACCTTGCTGCCGGCATGATCGAGCACCCATTCGAGATAGGGCTCGACGAAGGTCCAGGAGCCCATGTTCTTGGGCTCCTCCTGGCACCAGACCACGTCGGCCGCCTTGAAGCGCGCCAGCTCGGTGGCGAGCGCCTTCATGGGGAACGGGTAGAGCTGCTCAACGCGCAGGAGATAGACGTCGTCGATGCCGCGCTTCTCGCGCTCTTCGAAGAGGTCGTAATAGACCTTGCCCGTGCACAGGACGACGCGGCGGACCTTGTCGTCGCGCACCAGCGTCACGGCGCCGCCACCCTGCTCGGCGTCGTCCCACAGCACGCGGTGGAAGGTGCTTGAGTCGGCAAGCTCGTCGAGCCGCGACACGCAGCGCTTGTGGCGCAGCAACGATTTCGGGGTCATCAGGATGAGCGGCTTCCTGAACTCGCGCTTCAGCTGACGGCGCAGGATGTGGAAGTAGTTGGCCGGGGTCGAGCAATAGGCGACCTGCATGTTGTCCTCGGCGCACATCTGCAGCCAGCGCTCGAGACGGGCCGACGAGTGCTCGGGCCCCTGACCCTCGTAGCCGTGCGGCAGGAGGCAGGTGAGCGCCGACATGCGCAGCCACTTGCGCTCGCCCGACGAGATGAACTGGTCGAACACCACCTGCGCGCCGTTGGCGAAGTCGCCGAACTGCGCCTCCCACAGCACGAGGGCGTTGGGCTCGGACAGCGAGAAGCCATATTCGAAACCGAGCACCGCCTCTTCCGAGAGCATCGAGTTGATGACCTCAAAGCGCGACTGGCCGTCGCGGATCTTGTTCAAGAGCGTGAGACGCTCCTCCGTCTCCTGGTCGAGGAGCACGGAATGGCGCTGCGAGAAGGTACCGCGCTCCACGTCCTGGCCGGAAAGGCGCACCGGGTGGCCGTCGAGCAAGAGCGAGCCGAAGGCGAGCGCCTCGCCCATCGCCCAATCGATCCCCTCGCCGGTCTCGATCATCTTCCTGCGGTTGTCGATAAACCGCTGGATGGTGCGATGCACTTGGAAGCCGGGCGGGATCTGCGAGATGGTGAGCCCGATCTCCTTGAGGGTCTCGGCCGGAACGCCCGTGCGGCCGCGGCGCGCGTCGTCCTCGTCGGTGCGGGCCGCCTTCAGGCCGGCCCAGCGGCCGTCGAGCCAGTCCGCCTTGTTGGGCTTGTAGCCGAGCGCAATCTCAAGCTCGCTGTCGAGCTTGGTCCGGAACGCCGACCGCATGCCCTCGACCTCGGCCTCGCTGACGACGCCCTCGGCGACGAGCTTCTTGGAATAGATCTCGAGGGTGCTCGGATGCTGACGGACGAGCTTGTACATCTTCGGCTGCGTGAAGGCCGGCTCGTCGCCCTCGTTATGGCCGAAGCGGCGGTAGCAGAACATGTCGATGACGACCGGCTTGTGGAAGCGCTGCCGGTATTCGGTCGCCACCTTGGCGGCGAACACGACCGCCTCCGGGTCGTCGCCGTTGACATGGAAGATCGGCGCTTCGACCATCTTGGCGACGTCGGACGGATACGGCGACGAGCGCGAGAAATGCGGGCTCGTGGTGAAGCCGATCTGGTTGTTGACGATGAAATGCACCGAGCCGCCGGTGCGATGCCCTTTGAGGCCCGACAGGCCCAGGCATTCGGCGACGACGCCCTGCCCGGCGAAGGCGGCGTCGCCATGGATCAGGAGCGGCATCGCCGAGGTGCGGCGCTCGGGCGGATCGCCGAACTGGTCCTGCTTGGCGCGCGTCTTGCCCAGCACCACCGGATCGACGATCTCGAGGTGGGACGGGTTGGCGGTCAGCGAGAGATGAACGGTGTTGCCGTCGAAGGCGCGGTCGGACGAGGCGCCGAGGTGGTACTTGACGTCGCCCGATCCTTCCACGTCGTCGGGCGTGAACGAGCCGCCCTTGAACTCGTGGAAGATGGCGCGGTGCGGCTTGCCCATCACCTGCGCCAGCACGTTGAGGCGGCCGCGATGGGCCATGCCGAGCACGATCTCCTTCACGCCGAGAGCACCGCCGCGCTTGATGATCTGCTCGAGGGCGGGGATCATCGACTCGCCGCCATCGAGCCCGAACCGCTTCGTGCCCGTATATTTGAGGTCGAGGAATTTCTCGAAGCCGTCCGCCTCGACGAGCTTGTTGAGGATTGCGCGCTTGCCCTCGCGCGTGAAGGTGATCTCCTTGTCGGGTCCCTCGATGCGCTCTTGGATCCAGGCCTTCTCGGCCGGATCGGAGATGTGCATGAACTCGACGCCGATGGTCTGGCAATAGGTGCGCTCGAGGATGGCGACGATCTCGCGGATCGTCCCGAATTCGAGCCCGAGCACGTTGTCGAGGAAGATCTTGCGGTCGCAATCGGCTTCCGTGAAGCCGTAATGGGAGGGATGCAGCTCCTCGTTGTCGCGGCGCGGCTCGAGATTGAGCGGATCGAGATTGGCGTGGAGATGGCCGCGCACCCGGTAGGCGCGGATCAGCATGAGGGCGCGCACCGAATCGCGCGTCGCCTGCATGACCTCGGCCGAGCCGACCTCGGCGCCCTTTGCCCCGGCCTTCGCCTTGATCTTGTCACTGACGGCGGTCTCGACCGCGGCCCAGTTGCCGTCGAGGGCGGAGACGAGCTCGCCGTTGGCCGGGATCGGCCAGTTCGGCCGCTTCCAGGAGGCGCCGCGGGCGTTCTCGGCGACGGTCGCGGTCTCGTCCTTCAGGCTGGCGAAAAACTCGCGCCATTCCGGCGCGACGGAGGCCGGGTCTTCCGAGTAGCGGGCGTAGAGCTGTTCGATATAGGCGGCGTTGCCGCCGTAGAGAAACGCAGTCTGGGCGAAAGCTTCGTTCGCGTCCTGGCGTGCCATGACCTGTCTTCCGGCGCGGGGCGAGAGGGAGGAATCACGGGAGGGAGGCTGGGCGCCTCGGGAATCGTGTAGCGTGCCCCGCTAGAGGTTCGCTTAAGATAACGATTACGGCGGGCTTCGTCAGCCCTTCAGAACCTCGACCAAGGTTTTTCCAAGGCGCGCCGGCGACGGCGACACGCGGATACCGGCCGCCTCCATGGCGGCGATCTTGTCTTCCGCCCCGCCCTTGCCGCCGGCGATGATGGCGCCGGCATGGCCCATGCGGCGGCCGGGCGGCGCGGTGCGTCCGGCGATGAAGCCGACCATCGGCTTCTTGCGGCCCTTCTTCGCCTCGCGGGCGAGGAACTCGGCCGCGTCCTCCTCGGCGGCGCCGCCGATCTCGCCGATCATGATGATCGATTCGGTTGCCTTGTCGGACAGGAACATGTCGAGCACCTCGATGAACTCGGTGCCCTTGACCGGATCGCCGCCGATGCCGACTGCCGTCGTCTGGCCGAGGCCCTCATTGGTGGTCTGGAACACGGCCTCGTAGGTGAGCGTGCCGGAGCGCGACACGATGCCGACCGAGCCAGGCCGGAAGATGTTGCCCGGCATGATGCCGATCTTGCATTCGCCGGCGGTCATGACGCCCGGGCAGTTGGGACCGATCAGGCGCGATGGCGAGCCGCATAGGGAGCGCTTGACCCGCACCATGTCGGCGACGGGGATTCCCTCCGTGATGCAGATGATGAGCGGAATCCCGGCGTCAATCGCCTCGCAGATGGCGTCAGCGGCGCCCGCCGGCGGCACATAGACGACGCTGGCGTCCGCCCCCGTCTTCTCGCGCGCCTCGGCGACGGTGTCGAAGACCGGCAGGTTGAGGTGCTTCGAGCCGCCCTTCCCGGGCGAGGTGCCGCCAACCATCTTGGTGCCGTAGGCGATCGCCTGCTCCGAATGGAACGTGCCGTTCTTGCCGGTGAAGCCCTGGCAGATGACCTTGGTGTTTTTGTCGATGAGAATGGACATCGCTGATCCCTGCTAGGCGGCTTTCTTGACCGCGCTGACGATCTTCTGGGCGGCGTCGTCGAGGTCGTTGGCTGAGATGACGTTGAGGCCGGATTCGTTGATGATCGTCTTGCCCTGCTCGACATTGGTGCCCTCGAGCCGGACCACGAGCGGCACCTCGAGCCCGACCTCCTTGACGGCCGCCACGACGCCCTCGGCGATGACGTCGCATTTCATGATGCCGCCGAAGATGTTGACCAGGATGCCGCGCACCTTGGGGTCGGCGGTGATGATCTTGAAGGCGGCCGCCACCTTCTCCTTCGAGGCGCCGCCGCCGACGTCGAGGAAGTTGGCCGGCTCGGCGCCGTAGAGCTTGATGATGTCCATGGTCGCCATGGCGAGGCCTGCGCCGTTGACCATGCAGCCGATCGAGCCGTCGAGGGCGACGTAGTTGAGGTCGTATTTGGAGGCCTCGATCTCCTTGTCGTCCTCCTCCGTCACGTCGCGCAGGGCGACGATGTCGGGGTGGCGGTAGAGCGCGTTCGAATCGAAGCCGATCTTGGCGTCAAGGCAGAGCAGCTTCTGATCCCGCGTGACGATCAGAGGGTTGATCTCGAGAAGGCTCATGTCCTTCTGGGTGAACGCCCGGTAGAGCTTAGCCACGAGATCGCCCGCCTGCTTGGCGAGGTCGCCGGACAGGCCGAGCGCGCGCGCCACGGCGCGGCCGTGATGGGGCTGGATGCCGGTGGCCGGGTCGACCGAGAAGGTGTGGATCTTCTCGGGGGTGTCGTGGGCGACCTTCTCGATATCCATGCCGCCTTCGGTCGAGACCACGAAGGCGACGCGGCTCGTCGCGCGATCGACCAGCGCCGAGAGATAGAACTCGGAGGCGATGTCGGAGCCTTCCTCGACATAGAGTCGGCCGACCTGCTTGCCGGCCTCGCCGGTCTGGGCCGTGACGAGCGTCTTGCCGAGCATCTGGCCGACGAAGGTCTTGACCTCGTCGACCGAGCGGGCGAGGCGCACGCCCCCCTTATCGCCGGCGTCCTTCTCCTTGAACTTGCCCTTGCCGCGGCCGCCGGCGTGGATTTGCGATTTCACGACCCACAGCGGTCCGCCGAGTTCCTTGGCGGCGTGCTCGGCCTCGTCGGCGGAGAACACGGCCTTGCCGCGGGGCACCGGCACACCGAATTCCTTCAGGACCGCCTTACCCTGGTATTCGTGGATGTTCATCGACCACCTCTCGTCATCCTCGAGTGGCGCGTCAGCGACGACCCGAGGGACCTCATGCAGAATATAGCGCCTTAACCGGCCCGAGGTCCTCGGCTCTCCGCCGGAGTTTACCGTCGGGCCGGCCGAAGGCCGGACCCGATGGGCTCCGCCCGAGGGTTCATGTTCGCATCGCAGGTATCTTGTATACCAGACCGAAGATCCACGTCAGTCAAGGTCTCTTTTTCAGGCGGCCAGGCTCTTGTTGATCTCCTTGCAGGCATCGACGAGACCGCGCACGGAGGCAACCGACTTCTCGAACATGGCCTTCTCGTCGCCCGAGAACGTCACCTCGACGATGCGCTCGACCCCGTTTGCCCCGATCACGATCGGCACCCCGATGAACAATCCGTCGACGCCGTATTGCCCGCTGAGATGGGCGGCGCAGGGCAGCACCCGCTTCTTGTCCTTCAGGTAGCTCTCGGCCATGGCGATGGCGGACGCCGCCGGCGCATAGAAGGCCGAGCCGGTCTTGAGCAGGTTGACGATCTCGCCGCCGCCTTTGCGGGTGCGCTCGACCATGGCGTCGAGCTTCTCCTGCGTGGTCCATTTCATGGCGACGAGGTCGGGCAGCGGGATGCCGGCCACCGTCGAGTAGCGCACGAGCGGCACCATGTCGTCGCCGTGGCCGCCGAGCACGAAGGCGGTGACGTCCTCCACCGACACGTCGAAGGCCTCGGCCAGGAAGTGCCGGAAGCGCGCCGAGTCGAGCACGCCGGCCATGCCGACGATCTTCTTCGGCGGCAGGCCGGAGAACTTCTGCAGGGCCCAGACCATGGCGTCGAGCGGGTTGGTGATGCAGATGACGAAGGCGTTCGGGGCGTATTGCTTGATGCCGTTGCCGACCGCCTCCATGACCTTGAGGTTGATGCCGAGGAGGTCGTCGCGGCTCATGCCGGGTTTGCGCGGCACCCCGGCCGTGACGATGACCACGTCGGCGCCTTCGATGGCGGCGTAATCCTGCGTCCCCGCATAGGAGGCGTCGAAGCCGTCGACGGGCGCGGATTCGGCGATGTCGAGCCCCTTGCCCTGCGGAACGCCTTCGGCGATGTCGAACAGGACGACATCGCCGAGCTCCTTCAAGCCGACGAGGTGGGCGAGCGTGCCGCCGATCTGCCCCGCTCCGATAAGCGCGATCTTCTTACGAGCCATGGGACGATGGTTCCTTGGGGAAAGAGGGGCGCCGCCGGGCGGCGCGCGCCGCTTCTTTGACTCAGAAAGGGGAGCGCTTCAAGCCAGGGCCGGCGCATACGGCTTGTGGAGACTGATCAGGTCTCGACGAGGCCGGTGACGTTGCCGGTGACCTGATGGCCCCGGCCGCGCGGCAGGGCCAGATAATCGCGGGAGCGCATCTCGGCGAGGCGCGAGACGGTGCGGGCGAATTCGAAAGCCTCGGCGCCCGTCTCGGCGTGGAACAGATCCTGCGGCTCCGCCGCGGCCGAGACGACCAGCTTGACGCGGCGCTCGTAGAAGATGTCGATGAGGGTGATGAGGCGGCGCGCCTCGTCGCGCTGCGAGGGTTGCAGGGCCGGCAATCCCTCGATGAGGACCGTGTGATAGGCGCGGGCGATGGCGATGTAGTCGGCGGCGCCGAGGGGCTGCTTGCAGAGGGCCGCGTAGGGAAAGCGCGCCACGCCCATGGCCTGCTCGGGCACCGCGACAGCGCGGCCCTGGACGAGGAGCTTGGTCGCTTTCGGCGCAGCGCCGCGCGTCAGACGGGCGAAGATGCCGTCGATGGCGGCGGCCGCCGCCGCATCCGCGGGCGCAAAGTAGACCGGGCTGTCGCCGAGCTTCTCGAGGCGGAAATCGGTGCGCGCATCGAGGTGGAGGACGTCCGTGCGCTCCTTCAGCAGCTCGATGAAGGGCAGGAAGAGCGTACGGTTGAGGCCGTCCTTGTAGAGGTCGTCGGGCGGCACGTTGGAGGTCGCGACAACGATGACGCCGTGCTCGAACAAAGCCGTGAACAGGCGGCCGAGGATCATGGCGTCGGCGATGTCGACGACCGCGAACTCGTCGAAGCAGAGGATGCGCGCCTCCGCGGCGAGATCGGCGGCGACCGGGCGGATCGGATCGTCGCCCGCCACCTCGCCGCGCTTCAGCTTCTGCCGCCAATCGTGGATGCGCTCGTGCACCTCCGCCATGTAGGCGTGGAAATGGACGCGGCGCTTGCTGCCGCCCGCGAGACTGTCGAAGAACAGGTCCATGAGCATGGTCTTGCCGCGCCCGACCGAGCCCCAGAGGTAGAGACCGTTGGGAAGCGGCGCCTCGGGCTTGGCGAAGAGCCAGCCGAGGGGGCTCGACTTGCCCGGCCGCTGCCGCGCCGCCACCGCGGCGACGAGCTCGTCGAGCCTCGCGACCAGCCGGATTTGCGCGGGATCGCGCTCGATGGCGCCGGAGGCGACCAGCGCTTCGTAACGCGCCCGGACCGGGCCGGCGGCGGCTTCCGCGGCGAGGGCAGGATCGTGTTTCACGCCGGACGGTTAGCCGCGTGGGGCCCGCAGGGCAACGCCGCGCGCGTAATAGCTCAACGGGACAAGGCGAGCGGCGCGCCGGATTTCGCCAGAGCGCCCTGCATGTCCCCGCCCGACGAGCGCAGGCGGGCGGCAACCGCCCCGCCTGGCTGATAGAGGTAGACCTCGCCGTCGCGGTAATCCCACGCCGTCACGCGAGCGAGGTCCTTGTTGGCGCAGCCGGCCGCCGAGGCCTTGTAGAGATCGAGGGCCGGCGACGAGGAGAGCTGCACCCGGCACGTCGTGCCGGTCGCGTCTCGCGCCGTCCAACCGCCGACCATGCCGGAGCGCCCCGACGGCGCCGCCACGGCGGCGCGCTGCGGCTGCATCGGCTCCGGCGCCGGGATCGAGGGCGAGGGAACTTCGGTCAGCACCTGCCCGCCCGTGCCCGGCAGCGGCGCCAGCGGCTCGGAGGTGACGGCGCCGGATGGCGCAGGCGGGATTTCTTCGAGGATCGGCTCGGGCGCGTTGTAGCCGGCGCCGGGCCCGGGAATGCCGGCGGGCGGCACGCCGCCGACCCGGGCGGTTTGGCAACCGCCGAGCGCGACGCCGGCAGCGAGGATGACGACAAGGGCGGAGCGGTTCATCGGGGCCTCGAATGCGTCGGATCGCCGCCTCGAGCATGATGCCGAAAACGGACACCGCTCTGTCTAGGGGCGCGTTGGCCCGAATCCGGGCCTCTTCTCAGGGAGAATTCGACCCGAAATGTGGTTCGAGCAAGGTGCCGGCGCCCATGTGAGACGAATAACCTCGCTCGCAGCCGGCTTTTCGGCGGCCATGTGGCGGGGGCATCACATGGCGCGGAGCCACAGGAGGGCGTCACATGGCGCGCGCCACCATCATCTTCTTGATCTCGGCGATGGCTTTGGCGGGATTGAGGCCTTTGGGGCAGACATTGGCGCAATTCATGATCGTGTGGCAGCGGTAGAGCCGGAACGGATCGTGCAAGGTGTCGAGCCGATCGCCCGTCGCCTCGTCGCGCGAGTCGATCAGCCAACGATAGGCTTGCAGCAGCGCCGCCGGGCCGAGGAAGCGGTCGCCGTTCCACCAGTAGCTCGGGCAGGCGGTCGTGCAGCAGGCGCACAGGATGCACTCGTAGAGGCCGTCGAGCTTCGAGCGCTCCTCCGGGGTTTGCCGCCATTCCGTCTCGGGCTCGGCCGTGTCTGTGTGCAGCCACGGCTCGATGGCGGCGTGCTGGGCGAAGAAGCTCGTCAGGTCGGGCACGAGATCCTTCATGACGGGCATGTGCGGCAACGGGTAGATGCGCACGCTGTCGCCGGCGCAATCGTCGATGGCGAGGGTGCAGGCGAGCGTGTTGGCTCCCTGGATGTTCATCGAGCAGGAGCCGCAGATGCCCTCCCGACACGAGCGCCGGAAGACGAGGGTCGGATCGACCTTGTTCTTGATGTAGAACAAGGCGTCGAGGACCATCGGCCCGCAATCGTCGCGGTCCACGTGGTAGGTGTCGACGCGCGGGTTCTGCCCGTCGTCCGGGTCCCAGCGGTAGATGCGGAACGCGGTGGTGCGCGTCGCCCCGGCCGGCTTCGGCCAAGTCTTGCCTTCCGAGTATCTCGAGTTCTTGGGGAGGGTGAACTGGGCCATTTCAGTCGCTTCGCCTTTGCTGCGTCAATACACCCGCGCCTTGGGCTCGATGTACTGGATCTCGTTCGACATCGTGTAGGTGTGCACCGGGCGGTAATCGATCGTCACCTCATGCGCGAGGTGGTCGAGCCAGGCGAGCGTGTGCTTCATCCAGGTCTTGTCGTCGCGCTCCGGGTAATCCTCGCGGGCATGGGCGCCGCGCGACTCGGTGCGGTTGACGGCGCTCTCCATGGTGACGACCGCCTGCTCGATGAGGTTGTCGAACTCGAGCGTCTCGATGAGGTCGGTGTTCCAGATCAGCGAGCGGTCGGTGACGTGGATGTCGGCCTCGCCGCGCCAAACGTCGTGGATGAGCCGCTTGCCTTCTTCCAAAACCTCGCCGGTGCGGAACACGGCGCAGTTGGTCTGCATGGTGCGCTGCATGTGGTCGCGCAGCTCAGCCGTCGGCGTGCCGCCGCCGGCGTG
>DASQLE010000302.1:0-4602 GCA_035630175.1 Beijerinckiaceae bacterium | reverse complement strand
TGGATGATCTTGCCGGGCATCGAGCCGATATAGGTGCGCCGGTGGCCGCGGATCTCGGCCTCGTCGCGCACGCCGCCGAGGGACATGCGCACGAACTCGCGGCCGGTGGCGCGGGCGATCGACTTGCCGAGCGAGGTTTTGCCGACGCCGGGCGGGCCGACGAGGCACAGGATCGGGCCCGTCAGCTTGTTGGCGCGTTGCTGCACGGCCAGATACTCGACGATGCGCTCCTTGACCTTCTCGAGGCCGTGGTGATCGCTGTCGAGCACCGCCTGCGCCCCGGGCAGGTCCTTCTTGATCTTCGAGCGCTTGCCCCACGGGATGCCGAGCATCCAGTCGAGGTAGTTGCGCACGACCGTCGCCTCCGCCGACATCGGCGACATCTGGCGCAGCTTCTTCAGCTCGCCGAGCGCCTTCTCGCGGGCTTCCTTGGAGAGTTTGGTCTTCTCGATCTTGTCCTCGAGTTCGGCCAGCTCGTCGCGCGAATCGTCGTCGCCGAGCTCCTTCTGGATGGCCTTCATCTGCTCGTTCAGGTAGTACTCGCGCTGCGTCTTCTCCATCTGGCGCTTGACGCGCGTGCGGATGCGCTTCTCCACCTGCAGCACGGAGATCTCGCTCTCCATCAGGCCGAGCACCTTCTCGAGCCGTTGCGCGGCGGTCGGGATCTCGAGGATGGCCTGCTTGTCGGAGATCTTAACGGCCAGATGCGAGGCGATGGTGTCGGCCAGCTTCGAGGGCTGGTCGATCTGCGTCACCGCCGAGACCACCTCGGGCGAGACCTTCTTGTTGAGCTTCACGTAATTCTCGAACTCGGCCACGACCGAGCGCGCCAGCGCCTCCGCTTCGACCTGGTCGCCGAGATCGTCGGCGAGGGCCTCGGCCTCCGCCTCGTAGAACTCGTCCGTCTTGGTATACGTCTTGATTTGCGCGCGGCTGACGCCCTCGACGAGGACCTTGACGGTGCCGTCGGGCAGCTTCAGCAGTTGCAGGACGCTCGCCAGCGTGCCGACCTTGTAGATGGCGTCGGTCGCCGGATCGTCGTCGGTGGCGTTGATCTGCGTCGCCAGCAGGATGTGACGGTCGGCCTTGACCACCTCCTCGAGCGCTCGGATCGACTTCTCTCGGCCGACGAAGAGCGGCACGATCATATGCGGGAAGACGACGATGTCGCGGAGCGGCAGGACGGCATAGGCGCCGACGGTGCCGGGGGCCACGGGCTGACGGGATTTTCCTTGTGTCATTGCGATGACATCCTTGTTGAGACGTCCGCGCCGCCTCTCACCTGAGCCGGCTGGGCGGACGAGAGAACCGTGAACTCACACCCAACTGACTGGGCCGCGCACGGATGCGGGGCCGAACCTCGGTTCGTTGAGCAAACGATCCCGCACTGGACTAACGTGGTTAGAAAATACGGCGCTTTCAAGCGCGCCACGCGCAACCCCGGCCGGCGCAATGGCCGGCTCGCACCCTACGCGCTGACGCTCGCCGGGGCCTCGCCGCGGTCGCCGTGGATGAAGAGCGGACGCGCCTTGCCTTCGACGACCTCGGCCCCGATCACCACCTGCTCGACCGAATCGAGCCCCGGCAGGTCGTACATGGTATCGAGCAGGATGCCCTCCATGATGGAGCGCAGGCCGCGGGCGCCGGTCTTCCTCTCGATGGCCTTCCGGGCGATCAGCGACAACGCCTCCTCGGCGAAGGTGAGGTCGACGTTTTCCATCTCGAAGAGCCGCTGGTACTGCTTGACGAGGGCGTTCTTCGGCTCTTGCAGGATGCGCTTCAGGGCTGTCTCGTCGAGGTCTTCGAGCGTGGCGATGACCGGCAGGCGGCCGACGAATTCTGGGATCAGGCCGAACTTGAGCAGGTCCTCCGGCTCGACGGCGCGGAAGATCTCGCCGGTGCGGCGGTCGTCCGGCGCCTGCACGGTCGCCCCGAAGCCGATCGACGTGCCCTTGCCGCGCGCCGAGATGATGCGCTCGAGGCCCGCGAAGGCGCCGCCGCAGATGAACAAGATGTTGGTCGTGTCGACTTGCAGAAACTCCTGCTGCGGGTGCTTGCGCCCGCCTTGCGGCGGCACCGATGCGACGGTGCCTTCCATGATCTTCAGGAGGGCCTGCTGCACGCCCTCGCCCGACACGTCGCGGGTGATCGAGGGGTTGTCGGACTTCCGCGAGATCTTGTCGATCTCGTCGATATAGACGATGCCGCGCTGCGCCCGCTCGACATTATAGTCGGACGCCTGCAGCAGTTTCAGGATGATGTTCTCGACGTCCTCGCCGACATAGCCCGCCTCGGTGAGCGTGGTGGCGTCGGCCATGGTGAAGGGCACGTCGAGGATGCGGGCCAGCGTCTGCGCCAAGAGCGTCTTGCCGGAACCGGTCGGTCCGATCAGCAGGATGTTCGACTTGGCGAGCTCGACGTCGTTGTGCTTGGTCGCATGCGCGAGGCGCTTGTAGTGGTTGTGGACGGCGACCGAGAGCACCTTCTTGGCATGGTCCTGTCCGATAACGTAATCGTCGAGGACACGGCGAATCTCTTTCGGGGTCGGCACGCCGTCGCGCGACTTCACGAGCGAGGATTTCGACTCCTCGCGGATGATGTCCATGCATAGCTCGACGCATTCGTCGCAGATGAAGACGGTCGGGCCGGCGATGAGCTTGCGGACCTCGTGCTGGCTTTTGCCGCAGAAGGAGCAGTAGAGCGTGCTCTTCGAATCGTTGCCGCCGGCTTTGCTCATGACTGCATCTCCGCTCGCGACCGGGCGGCGCGCCGCCGCGAATCGCTCAGGTTCAACGTTATCGAGGCCCGCCTAAACAAAGGATCACCGCTACCAGTGAAAGACCGCCCTATTCAATCCGTTCCCGGCAACAATGCAAACACGCAAGGACGGGCGCGATCAATAGGGTCGACGGGGGTGGCCAAAAAGACGCACCGGTAGCTGAGGCAGGCGCACAGTTTCAGCGCGTTTTCCGGCAAAACAGGCACGCTTCGCCCGAAAACGCGGCACGGACGGCGCGCGCCGCCTCCACAACCGGACAACGGCGGCTCGCCAGCGGTAGTTAATCAAGCCTGGCCGGGATCGGGCCGTTTTACCAGAACCTGATCGATCAGCCCGAATTCCTGCGCCGCCTCCGCCGTCATGAAGTAGTCGCGCTCGAGCGCTTGTTCAATGGCGGCGAGATCCTTGCCGGAGTGGCGGACATAGATCTCGTTAAGGCGTCGCTTCAGGGCCTCGATCTCGCGGGCGTGAATCAAGATGTCGGTAGCCTGACCCTGGAACCCGCCCGAGGGCTGGTGCACCATGATGCGGGCATTAGGCAGGGCGAAGCGGTGCCCGGCCTCGCCTGCGCAGAGCAGGAGCGAACCCATCGAAGCCGCCTGTCCGACGCACAGCGTCGCCACCGGGCAGCGGATGAACTGCATGGTGTCGTAGATCGACAAGCCCGAGGTCACGACCCCGCCCGGCGAGTTGATGTAGAAGGAGATTTCCTTCTTCGGGTTTTCGGCCTCGAGGAACAGGAGTTGGGCGACGATCAGCGAGGCCGAGTAGTCCTCAACCGGGCCCGTCAGGAAGATGATCCGCTCGCGCAGCAGGCGCGAATAGATGTCGAAGGCCCGCTCGCCGCGATTCGACTGCTCGACCACCATCGGCACGAGCGTGTTGTTATAGACCTCGAAAGGATCTCTCATCGTGTCGTCGCTCCTCATCGCCGGCGGCCGCTTCGCCGGTCCGGGGCCGCGCCCCCATCTCTCCGGTGCGAAGGCCGCCGCCCGCCTCCGCCGTTCGGTCAGGCTGCCTTGTCGGCGTCCTCCTCGTCCTTGAACAGCGCCTCCTTCGAGACCGGCTCCTCGGACACCTTCACCTGCGACAGGATGTGGTCGACCACCTTCTCCTCGAAGATGGGCGCCCGGATCTCGGCCATGGCCTGCGGGTTCTTGCGATAGAACTCCCAGACTTGCTTTTCCTGGCCGGGGAATTGGCGGACCCGCTCAACGAGCGCCTGCGTAACCTCGTCGTCGGTGACCTTGATATCGGTCGCCTCTCCGATCTGCGCAAGGACCAGCCCGAGCCGCACGCGGCGCTCGGCGATGCGACGGTATTCGGCGCGCGCCGCCTCCTCGCTGGTGTTCTCGTCGGCGAAGCTGCGGTTGGCGCGCTTCATGTCGGCCTCGACCTGCTGCCAGACGCCGTTGAACTCCTGGTCGACGAGGCTCGGCGGCAGCTCGAAGCCATATTTGGCGTCGAGGGCGTCGAGCAACTCGCGTTTCACGCGGCGACGCGACTGTGCCTCGAAGTCGCGCTGGATGGCGGTGCGCACGGCATCCTTGAGCTTGTCGAGGGATTCCATGCCGAAACCCTTGGCGAGCGCGTCGTCGATCATGACCTCGCCGGGGGCCTGCACCTCCTTGACGGTCACGTCGAAGACGGCGTCCTTGCCGGCAAGGTGCTGCGCCTGGTAGTCGGCCGGGAAGGCGACCCGGACCTCGCGCGCATCGCCGGCTTTGGCGCCGACGAGCTGGTCCTCGAATCCGGGAATGAAGGAGCCGGAGCCGAGCTCGAGCTGGACGCCGTCGCCGGTGCCGCCCTCGAACGGCTCGCCG
>DASQLE010000301.1:0-5100 GCA_035630175.1 Beijerinckiaceae bacterium | reverse complement strand
CCTGCCGGCGGTGAAGCTCGGCCCGCTGCGCGCATTGCGGGCGCTCGAGGCGCTCTCGGACGAGGCCATGGTCAACGTGCAGCGTCTGAACCTCCTCGACGCCGCGGCGCCGAACCCGTCGGTCGAGACCCTGCTGCACGCCTTCCTGCCGCATAAGTTCATCGACCACAGCCATGCTGCCGCAGTGCTCAGCCTGGTCGACCAGCCGGACGGCGAGGCGCTGGCGCGCGAGGTCTATAACGGCCGCATGGGCATCGTGCCCTATATCGCGCCGGGCTTTGGGCTCGCGAAGGCGGCCGCGGAAGTCTTCGAGCAGGACCCGAACGTCGAGGGCCTGATCCTCCACAAGCACGGCATTTTCACCTTCGGCGCGACCGCGCGCGAGGCTTACGAGCGCATGATCGAGATGGTCTCGCTGGCGGAAAGCCGCTTGCGGCAAGGCCGGCCGGTCGTGTTCCAGCCGCGCAAGCTCGCCGGGCCAGTAGCCGCGGCAAGCGAGATCGCGCCGATCATCCGCGGCGCAGCAGCGGTGCCGCCAGAAACAGCGGGCGCCGAGCCGACCCGCTTCGTCATGACCTTCCGAACGGGACCGGAGATCCTGGCTTACGTGAACGGCGCGGAAGTCGAGAGCTACACCCAGCGCGGCGTGGTGACGCCGGACCACATCATCCGCACGAAGAACAAGCCTTTGGTTCTGCCACCGCCGGAGGCGGGCAAACTCGAGGCGTTCGCGCTTGAAGTGAAGAAGGCCGTGGCCGACTTCGCCTCGGGTTATGACCGGTACTTCGCGCGCGAGAACACGGCGGTCGGCGGCACGAAGACCAAGCTCGATTCTTCACCGCGGGTCGTGCTCGTGCCGGGCGTCGGTCTGTTTGGCCTCGGCCGTACCGCCAAGGACGCGCACATGGCCGCCGACCTCGCCGAGAATACCGTTCGCGTCGTCACCGACGCCGAGGCGATCGGAACCTACGAGCCGCTACCTGAGAACGATCTCTTCGCGCTGGAATATTGGAGCCTTGAGCAGGCGAAGCTGAAGGGTGCGGTGGCAAAGCCGCTCACGGGCCAGGTGGCGGTCGTGACGGGCGCCGGCGCGATCGGTTCGGCAACCGCGAAGGCACTTGCAGGAGACGGCGCGGCCGTCGCCATCCTCGATGTGGATGGGTCTGCCGCAGAGCGGGCGGCAGGCGCGGTCAAGGGATTGGGCCTGCAATGCGACGTCACCAAGCCTGAAGAGGTGCGGGCAGCGTTCGCCCGGGTATGCGAGGCCTTTGGCGGGGTCGACATCGTCGTCTCCAACGCGGGCGCGGCGTGGCAAGGGCGGATCGGCGACGTCTCGGACGAGACCTTGCGGCAAAGCTTCGAGCTCAACTTCTTCGCGCACCAGACGGTGGCGAAGGAGGCAGTACGCATCATGCTGAAGCAGGGGACGGGCGGCGGGCTCCTATTCAACATCTCGAAGCAAGCGGTGAATCCCGGCGCGAATTTCGGCCCGTATGGTTTGCCCAAGGCGGCGACGATGCTCTTGATGCGGCAGTACGCGCTCGACTATGGCGGCGACGGCATCCGGTCCAACGGCGTCAACGCCGACCGCATCCGCAGCGGGCTCCTGACCGATGAGATGATCACGGCGCGCTCGACGGCACGCGGCCTGTCGGAAGCGGACTATATGGGCGGCAATCTCTTAGGCGCCGAGGTCACGGCCGACGACGTGGCGCAGGCATTTCTGGCGCTCGCCAAAGCGCGGCGCACCACCGGCCACATCGAGACTGTGGACGGCGGAAATATTGCGGCGGCGCTGCGCTGAGGCGCGTTTGGCCCTCCCGGGGCCGCCCAAAATCTGGACTCCCCTAAGAGAGTTTTAACCACAACCAGACACTCTCTCGTCTGCCGCGCCGTCTTCGTCGTGGGTGCTTTGCGCCCGGCTCATGCGCGCGGCGAATGGCTTTGGCCCTAGGTCGACCCGAGAGATTCCGATGCAGCTGCGCTTGAAAATCGCCCTCGCTTTCGTCGCCACCGCCTTTCTTGCGGTGGCCATCTCCTTCCTGCTGCAGGCCGTCGTTCCCGGCACCTCGCTCGATATCGTGCTGGCGCTGCTGATCTGCTGCGGCCTGGCCGGCGTGTTCGGCTACACCTTTGGCGGTGCCGTCGCGGGCGGCCTCAGCGACCTCAACAATGTCATTCTTCGCTTCATCAAGTGGGACATGGACGGCGCGGTGCCGCATGTCGCCCGCAAGGACGAGATCGGCGACATCGCGCGGGCCCTGAAGGCGTTCCAGTCGGACGCGGTCCGCTGGAGCGAGAATCACCGCATGGAGCAGGACAGCCAGGTGCAGGGTCGCCTGGCATCGCAGCAGCGCACGGAGGAATTGATCCACCAGTTCCGCGGCTCGATCGCCAGCATCCTCAGCGCGTTCGCCGACAGCGCCCGCACCATGGACGATACGGCGCGCGCGCTTTCGACCGTGGCGAGCGATACCAACGAGCGCGTGACCTCGGTGGCGTCCGCCTCGGACGAGGCCTCGGCCAATGTGCAGACCGTTGCCGCCACCGCCGAGGAGCTCGCGGTGTCGGTCGGCGAGATCGGCACCCGCGTCTCAACCGCAAGCCGTATCGTCGCCGACGTCACGGAGAATGCCCGCGCCGCCAATACGAAAGTGGAAGGGCTCGCCGTCGCCGCGCAGCGCATCGGCGATGTCGTCAGCCTGATCCAGGACGTGGCGGCGCAGACCAATCTGCTCGCCCTCAATGCCACCATCGAGGCGGCGCGTGCGGGCGAGGCGGGCAGGGGCTTCGCCGTCGTGGCGAGCGAAGTGAAGACGCTGGCCGATCAGACCGCCAAGGCGACCGAAGAGATCAAACAGCAGATCACAGCGATCCAGAACTCCACCAACGGCGCGGTGGAGGCGATGTCCAGCATCGTGACCACCATGGCGGAAGTGAACCAATACACGCAGGAGATCGCAGGCGCGGTGCAGCAGCAATCGGCGGCCACCTCCGAGATCTCGCACAGCGTGCGCGAGGCCGCGCGCGGCACCGAAGACGTGGTCGCGCATATGCCCGGCGTGACCAAGGCGGTAGACGAGACGAGCCAGTCCGCAACCCAGATGCTGCAAGTTTCGCGCGACCTCGGCCGGCAGGCCGAGCAGCTACGGCATACGGTGGAGAATTTCCTGCGCCAGGTGGCGGCGGCCGACACCCTGAAGCGGGCGAGCTAGCTCACGACAAAGAAGAAGCCCCGTACGGGGGGAGTCGGGGCTTCTTCGGTTCCTTGGGGGGAACCGTGACGGGGAGGGAAACCCATCACTGCTTGCGATTGTATACCTCCTCCGCAAAGCGGGCCTCCCCCTTTCTTCAGATATGGTTAAGGTTAACGAATCTTAACGCCTGCGCGTTGCCTCTGTCGGCGATCCGGGTCAGGTGAGGGCCACATATCCACGCTTCGCGGAGGCATCCTTTGGGCCGCATCGCTCGCATTTTTCTCGCAGGCTTCCTCGTCCTCCTACCCATCCTCGTCACCGTCATCGTCACGGTCTGGGTCGCGCAGCTTCTGGAATCCTATGCCGGTCCCGGAAGCCTGATCGGCCGGCTCATCGTTCTGCTCGGCCTCAATCTCGTCTCGTCGCAGACGGCAGCCTATCTCATCGGCTTTGCCATCATCCTCGGCTGCATCTTCGTGCTCGGGCTCGTCGTCGAGTCTCGCCTCCGGCCTTGGGTGCTGAACGGCCTCGACGCGATGATGACGCGCATCCCGATCATCTCCAACGTCTACGATCTGGCGAAGCGCTTCGTATCGCTGGTCGATCGCGGCGGCGAGGATAATTTCAAGAGCATGCGTCCCGTCTGGTGCTTCTTCGGCGGGGAGGGCGGCGCCGCGGTGCTCGGCCTCGCGCCGTCGCCCGAGCCGGTCGTGATCGGGGCGCGCAATTACATCGCGCTCCTCGTGCCGTCGGCGCCGGTGCCGTTCGGCGGCGCGCTGATCTATGTGCCGGTGGAATGGGTGAAGCCGGCCGACGGCGGCGTGGAACGGCTGATGAACGTCTATGTCTCGATGGGTGTCACGCCGCCTGTCTCCATGCCGGGCGTGACGCCGGCCGCTCTTGAGGGCACGCCCGCAACTCCGCATCAGGCGTCTATAATCGTTCCCGCCAAGCGAAAGACGAGGCGGCCGCGAACGAAGCCCGGCACCGTCCGCGGCGATTGAACCCTAATTCGCGAAGCGGAAGTGGAGGACGTCGCCGTCCTTGACGACATACTCCTTGCCTTCGAGGCGGAGCTTGCCGGCGTCGCGCGCGGGCGCCTCGCCGCCGAGGGTGACATAGTCGTTGTAGGGGATCGTCTCGGCGCGGATGAAGCCCTTCTCGAAATCGGTGTGGATGACGCCGGCTGCCTGCGGCGCGCGGGTGCCTTGCGGCACGGTCCAGGCGCGAGCCTCGTTCGGGCCGGCGGTGAAGTAGGTGATGAGGCCGAGAAGCTGGTAGCCCTCGCGGATGAGGCGATTGAGCCCAGGTTCCTCGAGCCCAAGATCGGCGAGATAGGCCGTGCGCTCGGCTTGATCGAGATCGGCAAGCTCCGCCTCGATCTTGGCGGAGATGACGACGACGCCGGCACCTTCTTGCGCCGCGCGCTCGGCCACGCGGGCGGAATGTTCATTGCCGGTGGCGGCCGCGCCTTCGTCCACGTTGCAGACATAGACGACCGGTTTTGACGTGAGGAGATTGAGCGCCTTGAAGGCGGCCTGCTCATCCTCGGAAATCTCGGTTAGGCGCGCCGGCTTGCCGTCGCGCAGGAGCGGCAGGACGCGCTCGACGAGCTCGAGCGATTTCTTGGCCTCCTTGTCCTGGCCGCGCAGCTTCTTCTCGAGGAGCGGCACGCGGCGCTCCAGACTGTCGAGGTCGGCGAGCATCAGCTCGGTCTCGATCGTCTCGGCGTCCTCGATCGGATCGACGCGGCCCTCGACATGGACCACGTCCGGATCCTCGAAGCAGCGCAGCACATAGGCGATGGCGTCGACCTCGCGGATATGAGCGAGGAATTGGTTGCCGAGGCCTTCGCCTTGCGAAGCGCCGCGCACGAGCCCGGCGATGTCCACGAAGGTGAGGC
>DASQLE010000300.1:0-2770 GCA_035630175.1 Beijerinckiaceae bacterium | reverse complement strand
AGATCGTTGTCGTTGATGGCCTGCGAGATCGGCTCGGGCAGCGGCCCGGAATTGCCGAT
This sequence comes from Beijerinckiaceae bacterium, assembly GCA_035630175.1. GTDB lineage: Bacteria > Pseudomonadota > Alphaproteobacteria > Rhizobiales > Beijerinckiaceae > JAJKJG01. The sequence goes on along the minus strand of DASQLE010000300.1, from coordinate 2,711 downwards.
GCAGGTGGTGCAGCCGAAGCCGACCAGGTTGAAGCCGAGCTTGTCGAGATCTTCCTGCAGGCCGGCCTTCTTGTAGTATTCGGCGACCACCTGCGAGCCGGGCGCCAGCGACGTCTTCACCCACGGCTTCGGCCGCAACCCCTTGGCGGCGGCGTTGCGGGCCAGCAGCCCGGCGCCGATCATCACGCTCGGGTTCGAGGTGTTGGTGCAGGAGGTGATCGCCGCGATCACCACGTCGCCGTGGCCGAGGTCGTAATTGGCGCCCTCGACCGGAACGCGCTTGCCGAGCTCGCCGCCCTTGCGGAACTCGCTGTCCATGGCCGACGTGAAGGACGCCTTGGCATTGTCGAGCGGCACGCGGTCCTGCGGCCGCTTCGGCCCCGCGAGCGAGGGCTGCACGTCGCCGAGGTCGAGCTCGAGCGTCTCGGTGAAAACGGGATCAGGCGTGTCCGCCGTGCGCCACATCCCCTGCGCCTTGGCGTAGGCCCCGACCAGTGCGACGCGCTCCGGCGTGCGGCTCGTGACCTTGAGATATTCGATCGTGCGCCCATCGATCGGGAAAAAGCCGCAGGTGGCGCCGTATTCGGGGGCCATGTTGCCGATGGTGGCGCGGTCGGCGACGCTCATGTCGGTGAGGCCGGACCCGTAGAACTCGACGAACTTGCCGACCACGCCCTTCTTGCGCAGCATCTGCGTGACGGTGAGCACGAGGTCGGTGGCGGTGCGGCCCTCCTTGAGCTTGCCCGTCAGCTTGAAGCCGATCACCTCCGGGATCAGCATCGACAGGGGCTGGCCGAGCATGGCCGCCTCCGCCTCGATGCCGCCGACGCCCCAGCCGAGCACGGCGAGGCCGTTCACCATGGTGGTGTGCGAATCGGTGCCGACGAGGGTGTCCGGATAAGCGTATTCGACGGGTTCCGCCTCGAGCTTGCGGCTCCACACCGTCTGCGACAGGAACTCGAGATTGACCTGGTGGCAGATGCCGGTGCCGGGCGGCACGACCGAGAAGTTGTCGAAGGCGAGCTGGCCCCACTTCAGGAAGCGGTAGCGCTCGCCGTTGCGGGCATATTCGAGCTCGACGTTCTTCTCGAAGGCTTTTGGGGAGCCGAACTCGTCGACGATCACGGAATGATCGATGACGAGATCGACCGGGATCAGCGGGTTGATGCGGCGCGGATCGCCGCCGAGATTTTTCATGGCGTCGCGCATGGCCGCGAGATCGACCACCGCCGGCACGCCGGTGAAATCCTGCATGAGGACGCGCGCCGGCCGGAAGGCGATCTCCTTCTCGACCTTGCCGCGGTTGTCGAGCCAGGCCGCGACCGCTTCGATATCGGCCTTGGTGACGGTGCGTCCGTCCTCGTAGCGCAGCAGGTTCTCGAGGATGACCTTCATCGAGAAGGGCAGCTGCGCGGCGCCCTTGAGGCCGTTCTTCTCGGCCTCGAGGAGGGAGTAATAGGTGTAGTCCTTGCCCCCGACCTTGAGCGTCTGGCGGGCCTTGAAGCTGTCGAGCGTGGCGGTCACGGCGGTTCCTCGTCTGGCTGATGCGAACAGGTGCGTTCGGCCGAAGCGCTGGCGAGCGCGCGCCGCCCCGGGTGTGCCCGGACCCCTTGTTGCGCGCGAGGCGGATTGGACGCCCTGGCGCGCGGCGCAGCCAGCGCGCCCTATAGATCATTTCCCACCGCCCCGCTACACGGTTTTGAGCCGTTCTGAAGTGCACGGAGCGCATTCCGCAAAGTGGGTCCCGGTTTGCGGTCGGCATGCGCTCCGTTTTGAAATGAGCGTTTTCTCTGGCGAACCGGCTTCCACTTCGCCGGGAAAACGCTCTGAGCAAGGGTCGCGGGCCGGTGCGGATCGTCGTCAAGAATCTTGCCTGCCGCCGCTCGGGCCGCCTCGTCTTCGCGGATCTGTCGTTCACCCTGGCGGCCGGCGAAGCGCTCGTCGTCACCGGACGGAACGGGGCCGGCAAGTCCTCGCTGCTGGCGCTCCTCGCCGGCCGCCTCCGGCCGGATGCCGGGTCGATCGCGGCCGACGGTCTCGGCGAAGGCAGCCTCGCCGAGCATCTCCATGCCGTCGGCCACCGCGATGCCCTGAAACCGGCCCTCACGGCGGCCGAGAACCTCGGCTTCGTCCGCGACCTCTTCGGCAAGCCGGGTCTGTCGCCGCGCGAAGCCCTCGACGCGGTCGGCCTGGCTCATGCCGCCGCGCTGCCGGTCGCCTATCTGTCGGCCGGGCAGCGGCGGCGCGTCGCCCTCGCCCGGCTCCTCGTCGCGCACCGCTCCCTGTGGCTCCTCGACGAGCCGATCGCAGCGCTCGACGGCGCCGCGCAGGACACCCTTCTGCATCTCATGACCGCGCATTTGTCCGACGGCGGCCTCATCGTCGCGGCCACCCATGCGCCGCTCGGCATCGGCGGCGCCAAGGAGTTGAAGCTGGATCGACTCACCTCCCCCCCGGCGGGGCAGGTCGAGCGCACCGAAGGTGCGCCGGGTGAGGGGGAAAAGGCGGCCTTTCGGGAGAGGGCAGCGTTGCCGCCCTCACCCGGTCGCCGCTCCCGCGGCGACTCGACCGCTCCCGTCAAGGGAGAGGGGTTTTGACGCGCGCTTTCGCGGCGATCGTCGCGCGCGACGTGAAGCTGGCGGCACGGGTCGGCGGCTCGGGGGGGCTCGGGCTGGTCTTCTTCCTGATGCTGGTCACGCTCGTGCCGTTCG